>DASYCF010000178.1:0-6199 GCA_036500365.1 Byssovorax sp. | reverse complement strand
GCCGCGAGCATGGACTTCGGCGGCAAGAAGGCCGCGGCGACGGCGGCCGGCCTCTTCGACGGCGCGCAGTACGTCATCGGCCCGCTCGTGAGCATCGGCGTCGGCAAGCTGATCGACACCGTCGGCTGGAAGGCGTGGCCGTTCGCGCCGATCCCGTTCGCGGTGATCGGCGCGCTGCTGATGATCCGCATCTGGAACGCGAAGCCCGGCAGCGGCGGGCACGGCGCCGCGCCCGCGAAGCAGGGCTGACGCGTCAGCTCTTGTGGGCGGCGATCTGCGCCTTCGCCGCGGCGATCACGGCGGCCGCGTCGAACCCGAACTTCTTCGTGAGATCCTTGAGCGGCGCGGACGCGCCGAACGTGCTCATGCCGATCGAGGCGCCGTCGTTGCCGACGTAGCGCGCCCAGCCGAACGTGCTGGCGAGCTCGATCGACACGCGCGCCTTCACGCCCCTCGGGAGGACGCTCTGCTTGTATGCCTCGTCCTGCTGATCGAAGAGCTCCCAGCTCGGCATGCTGACGACGCGCGCCTTCACGCCCTCCTTCGTCAGCGCGTCGAACGCCTCGACCGCGAGGCCGACCTCGGTGCCCGTCGCGAGCAGGATGACCTCCGGCGCGTCGGCGCCGGCGAGCACGTACGCGCCCTTCTCGACGCCCGACGCGGCAGCGAAGCGCGTGCGATCGAGCGTCGGCATCGCCTGGCGGCTCAACACGAGCACGACCGGGTGATGGCGGAAGCCCATGATGGCGCGCCAGCACGCGGCGACCTCGTTCGCGTCGCCGGGGCGCATGACGATGAGCCCCGGGATCGCGCGGAGCGCCGCGAGGTGCTCGATCGGCTGGTGCGTCGGCCCGTCCTCACCGACGCCGATCGAGTCGTGCGTGAAGATGTGCACGACCGGGATCTCCATGATCGACGACAGGCGGATCGCCGGCCGGCCGAAGTCGCTGAACACGAAGAAGCCGGAGCCGAACGGCCGCACCTTCGAGAGGGCGAGGCCGTTCAGCGCCGCGCCCATCGCGAGCTCGCGTACGCCGAAATGCAGGTTCCGCCCGCCGAACGAGAAGCTCATCCCGGTGTCGTGGGCGCGCCCGTGGCTGTCGACGCAGGCGTCGGGCTCGGCGTCCGACGGGCCGAAATCGCCCGCGCCCTCGAACGTGAGCCGCGTCTTCGTCGACGGCGCGAGGTCCGCCGCGCCGCCGAGGAGCCAGGGGACGTTCTTCGCGATCGCGTTCAGCACCTTGCCGTTCGCGTCGCGGCCGGCCATGCCCTTCGCGTCGGCGGGGAACGTGGGCAGGTCCTTGTCCCAGCCGTCGGGCAGCTGGCGGTGCTGCATGCGATAGAGATGATCGGCGAGCTCGGGGTGCTCGGCCTTGTAACGATCGAAGCTCGCCATCCACGCCGCGCGGAGCTCGCCGCCGCGCTTGCCGATGCCCGCGCGGAAGCGCTCGACGACGCCCTCGGGCACGTAGAACTTCTTGTCGACGGGGAAGCCGTAGTTCTTCTTCGCGCCCTCGATCTCCTTGTCGCCGAGCGGCTCGCCGTGCGCGGAGTGGCTGTCCTGCTTCGTCGGCGCGCCCCAGCCGATGTGGCTGTCGACGATGATGAGCGTCGGCCGGCCGCGCGTCTCACGGAAGCGCTTGAACGCGCGCTCGAGCATCTCGAGATCGTTCGCGTCGCCGACGCGCGTCACGTTCCACCCGTACGCGATGAAGCGCGTCGCCACGTCTTCGGTGAAGGCGAGCTTCGTCTCGCCCTCGATCGTGATCTTGTTGTTGTCGTAGACCCAGCACAGGTTCCCGAGCTCGAGGTGACCGGCGAGGCTCGCCGCCTCGCTCGCGGCGCCTTCCATCATGCAGCCGTCGCCGCCGAGCGCATACACGTCGTAATCGAACATCGGAAAGCCAGGCCGGTTGAAGTGCGCGGCCATCCACTTGCCGGCGATCGCCATGCCGACGCTCGTCGCGAAGCCCTGGCCGAGCGGACCGGTCGTCGTTTCGACGCCGCTCGTCCAGCGATACTCGGGGTGTCCGGGACAGCGGGAGTCGAGCTGGCGAAAGCGCTTGATGTCGTCGAGCTTCACGCTGAGCTCGCCGACGGCCTCGTACTTCGAATTGACCGCGCGCACCTCGGCGAGGTGGAGCATCGAATAGAGCAGCATCGACGCGTGGCCCATCGACAGCACGAAGCGATCACGGTTCGGCCAGATGGGGTCCTGCGGATCGAAGCGGAGGTGATGGTTCCAGAGCTGGTACGTCACCGGCGCCATGGCCATCGGCGTGCCGGGGTGACCCGAGTTCGCCGCCTGCACCGCGTCCATCGCGAGGCAGCGGATCGTATCCACGCACGTGTGCTCGAAGCGCCGGTCGTCGTTCATCGTCGTCTCCTCGGGTCGTCGGATTTGCGCGGATGGTTTCAGAGGACGGGGCCGCTCGTCACGCGCCCTTTTTCGTGTCGAGCTTCTTCGCGATCAGGTGGTCGACCGACCACGAGCCCGGGCCGAACACGGCCAGCACGACGAGCACGCAGACGTACGTGAACTCGTCGAAGCCGACGAGGTCGAAGGGATCGTGCAGGTCCTTGAGCTTCGCCGTGAGGATCGCGACGATCATGCTCACGATGAGCGGAACCGTCGCGAGCCGCGTGAGCACGCCGATGCACAGCGCGGCTCCGCAGAGGAGCTCGCTGTAGCCGACGACGACCGCGTTGAGCCCCGGCGCCGGGATGCCGAGCGACGTGAAGAACTGCGTCACCTTCTCGAGGCTGTGGACCTTGCCCCAGCCCGTCGAAAGGAACAGCAGGCCGACGCCGAGGCGCGCGAGGAGGAGCGCGGCGGGCTTGAGCGGCTCGAGCGCGGTGAGCGCGCGGGCGCGGAGGGCGGCGAGGTCGATCATGATGCCGGAGCCTACGCCGAACCGCGGCGTCGGTTACGCGGCAGTCGGGTCGAATTACGCACGAAACCGCCCGGGGCCGGGCGCGTAGCTCGAGGGACCGCGCACGAACGGCGCGCGACCGACACGTGTCGGATGTGCAGCGCGCCCCGCGGGTCTCTGGGCCTGCGCGCGCGAATCGGGGCATACAAACCGCTGCGAAATGTAGGCGAGGGTCGGTTTCGAAGTTCGGTTGCTTGCGTCGTGGGCCGATGGTAGCGGTCGGCCCGCGCGGGACCTCCCGCGCAGCCGCGACGTTGGCGGCACCCTCCAAAACTCCAAGGGAGATCAGGAACGATGACGACGTCGAACGGTTTGGTCATGGCTGCGGTGGGCGGTATCCTCGTTGGCGCGGCGGGCTGTGGCGAAGGTATGCCGACGCCCCCGGCCGTCCCCGAGGTCCCGGGTGCCGCGGCCGCCGCTGGCGCCGCTGGCGCGGCGGGCGTCCCCGGCGCCGACGCCGCGGCTGCCGTCGCTGGCGCGAAGCACGACTGCAAGGGCAAGAACGACTGCAAGGGCAAGGGCGGCTGCAAGACCGACAAGAACGAGTGCAAGGGCAAGAACGACTGCAAGGGTAAGGGCGGCTGCAAGGGCTGACTTTCGAAGGGCCGTTGTCTTCTACTGCGCATCCCGGCTGCGTCGGTCGCCCGTGCTCACGTGCTGGAGCACGTTCCGCGCGGGCTCCCTAGCATCCGGGCGCGCAGCGAAGACAACGACCCTTCGATCGCCCTTCACGGCGGATCGTTCAACTGGAGGGCGGGGTCTTGGTGGCCTCGCCTTTCGGCGTTTGTAACGTGGCGGAGAAGGTGTGAATCGGTTCGGGTTGGCGGATTTGGGGATTGGGGTGGGGCTGCGGACGCCGCACTATGGGCACATCCTCGAGAATGCGCCGGCGGTGGATTGGTTCGAGGTGCTGAGCGAGAACTACATGCGGACGCGGGGGCGGCCGATGTACTTCTTGGAGCAGGTCGCGGCGCGGTACCCGGTGGCGCTGCACGGCGTGTCGATGTCGATCGGCAGCACCGACCCGCTCGACCTGGCGTACCTGCGTGAGCTCGTGGAGCTCCGCGATCGGGTCGGCGCGCGCTGGGTCTCCGACCACCTGTGCTGGACGGGCGTCGCCGGCCGCAACACGCACGATCTGCTGCCGCTGCCCTACACCGAGGCGTCGCTCGCCCACGTCGCCGATCGCGTGCGCGCGGTGCAAGACGCGCTCGGCGCGCCGCTCGCCCTGGAGAACCCGTCGTCGTACGTCGAGTTCGGGTCGTCGACGATGAAGGAGTGGGAGTTCCTCGCGCGGCTCGCCGAGCTCGCCGACTGCGCGCTCCTCCTCGACGTGAACAACGTCTACGTCTCCGCGTACAACCACGGGTTCGACCCGGCGGAGTACCTCGCGGCGATCCCCTACGACCGCGTGGTGCAGCTCCACGTGAGCGGCCACACGAACAACGGCACCCACATCGTCGACACGCACATCGGCCCCGTCATCGATCCCGTGTGGCGCCTCCTCGGCGAGGCGCACGCGCGCGCGAAGGGCGTGAGCGTGCTGCTCGAGTGGGACGCCGAGATCCCGAGCTTCGAGGAGACGCACGCCGACGCGCTGCGCGCGCGCGACTTCATCGCGGAGGCCGCGTGACCGGCGCCGCGCCGCGCTTGCCCACGCCGCTCGCCGAGGGCGACGCGGCCGGCGCGCGCGATCGCGCCAGCGCGACGCCGCGGCGCGAGGTGACGAAGCCGACGTCCGCGCCCGGCGAGCGCGTCGCCGCGAAGGACGTCGCGACGCTGCGCGACCTTCAGCTCTGGATGTACGGCGCGATCACGGGCCCCGAGCCCGACGTCGCGGCCGTCGTGACCGACGGTCCGCGCCTCGGCGCGCGCGATCGCTTCGAGGTCTACCGCAGCGGCTACGTGAGCCGCCTCGTCGAGTGCCTCGTCGACGACTACCCCGTGCTCGCGGCCGCGCTCGGCGAAGACGCGTTCGAGGCGCTCGCGACCGCGTACATCGCGCGGCACCCGTCGCGCGCGTTCACGCTGAACCCGTATGGGCAGCACATGTCCGCGTTCTGTCGCGAGGCGCCGCCGCCGTTCGACGGCTTCGACGAACTTCGCGGCTTCGCCGCCGATCTCGCGTCGCTCGAGTGGGCGCTCGTCGAGGTCCTGCACGCCGAGATCGCGCCCGCGCTCGATCTCGAGGCGCTCAAGGCGGTGCCGCCCGAGAAATGGCCCGGCGCGCGCCTCGTGCGGAGCGAGGCGCTGCGCGTCTGCCGCTTCGACTTCCCCGTGAACACGTTCTTCCAGGCCGTGAAGTCGACCGGCGGCGTGCCTCCAATCCCCGCCGCGGCCGCGTCGGCGACCGCCGTGTACCTCCACCGCCTCTCGCTCTGGCGCATGGAGCTCACGCCCGCGATGGCGCGCGTGCTCGAGGCGCTCGCCCGCGGTGACACGCTGGGCGACGCGCTCGGCACCATCGCCGTCGAGGCCGACGACGCCGCCCGCGCCGAGGCCGAGCAGAGCGTCATGATCTGGTTCCGCGAGTGGGTCTCGTCGGGCTTCTTCGCGCGCGTCGAGGTGTGACGTGGCGAGCAAGGGCAAGCCGTACCGCACGTTCGTGATCGACGGCTTCACGATCCTCGCCGGCCGCGGTGAGGACGACAACGACCACCTCACGTTCGACGTCGCCGCGCCGCGCGACACGTGGCTGCACGTCGCCGGCGGCACGCCCGGGAGCCACGTCATCGTGCAAAACCCCGACGGCCTCGAGGTCCCGCGCGAGGTCGTCGAGTGGGCCGCGAAGATCGCCGCCTGGTACTCGAAGGCGCGCGGCGCAGCGAAGGTCGAGGTCCACGTCTGCCGCGCGTCCGAGGTGTCGAAGCCGCGCGGCGCGCCGGCGGGCCTCGTCGAGCTCGCGCGGTGGAAGTCCCTGCGCGTGAAGCCCGAGCTCCCTGCCGGCGAGCCCGGCTGACCCATGTTCGAGGTCGCGCTCCGCTCGCTCTTCCACGATCGCGGCAAGCTCGCGGCGGCGCTCGCGGGCGTCGCGTTCGCGACCACGCTCCTGCTCGTGCAGATCGGCCTCTTCGTCGGCTTCCTCGACACGTCGAGCGCGCTCGTTCGTCGCGTCGGCGGCGACGTGTGGGTCATGGCGCGCGGCACCGAGGTGCTCGACAACGGCGCGCCCGTCGGGCCAGCCGCGCGCGCGCGCCTCGCCGCGAACCCTTGCGTCACGTCGGTGCGCGGCCTCGTCGTCGCCGTCGCGCCGTTCAAGAAGCCGA
>DASYCF010000177.1:0-5769 GCA_036500365.1 Byssovorax sp. | reverse complement strand
TTTCGCCGACCTTCGGGGCCTCAAGATCGGCATCGGCCCCGTCGGCAGCGGCGCCGCCGTCATCGCGAAGCTCGTCCTCGAGGACCCCGACTTCGCGAAGCTCGGCGTGGTGACGTCGACGCACCCGCTGACCGAGCAGGTCGATCTGCTCGCGAGCGGCGCGCTCGACCTCGGCGTCTTCGTGATGGACGAGGACGCCGCGCTCATCGTGAACGCGGTGCACGACCGCGGGCTACAAATCGCGGGGTTCTCGCGCGCCGACGTCGTCGCGCGCAAGCACGCGCACCTGTCGACGGGGCGCATCGGCGCGGGCCAGTTCGACGCGATCCGCGTGCTCCCGCCCGAGGACAAGCGCGTGCTGCGCGTCGACACGCTGGTGGTCGGGAACGGCTGCGCCAAGCGATCGCAGACGCTCGGCCTCCTCGTCGCGCTCTCGAACGTGTTCCCTGATTTCGTGCGCCACAACCGCGAGACGCCGAACACCAGCGGCTTCGAGCTCGAGCCGACGGCGCGCGGGTTCTTCGATCATCAAGGGCTCGAGACGGTCGACGAGTACGCGCCGCGCCTCGGCGACGTGATGCCGCCCGGCAACTGGGCGTACGTCGTGATGGCCATCAGCGTGCTCTTCAACGTGATGGGCCTCGCGAACCGGTTCATCCTGTGGCGAATCGACGCGAAGCGCGTGCGCGTCGAGGCGGAGCTCGCGACGATCCTCGGGCCGATCCCGCTCGCCGACCTCGCGCTCATCGACCCGAACGACAAGCCCGGCACGCTCGCCGGCGTCGCGAAGGTCGCCGCCGAGCTCGAGGCGATGGTCGCGCGGTGCCGAAAGCTCTCGCTCTCTCCGCTCGTGCCGATGGGCGGCGAGATGGTCTACCGGTACCAGGAGGCGCTGATGCTCGAGACGCTCGGCGCGTTGCACGCGTTCGAGGCGCGCGCGACGGGTCGTTGACGTGGGCGCGGCGCGGCCTACGTAGCGGCGATGAGCGACTGGAACCCATCGCAGTACCTGCGCTTCGCGGCCGAGCGGCGCGCGCCGTTCGACGACCTCGCCGCGCTCGTGTCGCCGTCCACGGGCGGGCGCGCGATCGACCTCGGCTGCGGCACGGGCGAGCTCACGCGCGAGCTCCACGAGCGCCTCGGCGCGCGCGCGACGCTCGGCCTCGACGGCTCCCCTGCGATGCTCGAGGAGGCGGCGAAGCACGCGGGCTCCGGCCTCACGTTCGAGCTCGGCGACATCGCGGACGCGGGGCAGCGCGGCGCGTTCGACGTGGTGTTCTCGAACGCCGCGCTGCAGTGGCTGCCCGATCTCGTCGAGGCGACGCGCGCGGCCGCGGCGCTCGTCGGCCCCGGCGGCCAGCTCGCGGTGCAGGTGCCGCAGAACTTCGATCACGCGTCGCACCTCGTCGCCGCCGAGGTCGCCGCCGAGGCGCCGTTCGCCGCGCGCCTCGCGGGCTACGCGCGCCGCACCGCGCTCACGCCGCCCGAGGTGATCGCCTCGCTCTTGTTCGAGCTCGGCTTCACGAAGCAGCGCGTGCGCGTCGAGGTGTACGCCCACGTGCTCACCGAGAGCCGCGAGGTCGTCGAGTGGGTGAAGGGCACGCTGCTCACCGACTACGAGAAGCGCCTCGACGCGCCGACGTACGCGGCGTTCCTCGCCCGCTACGAGGCGCGGCTCCTCGAGCGGATCGGCGCGCGCGCGCCGTACCTCTACCCGTTCAAGCGGCTGCTCTTCTGGGCGCGGCGCTGAGCGCTTCAGCGCGGCGGTCGGCGGATCTTGCGCGTCGGCCCCGAGTTGTTCGGGTCGTCCTCGTCGTCGGGCAGCGCGCGCGGACGACCTTCGAAGTGCGTCGCGTCGTCGGGCGGCGCGCTCGGGGCGAGCGGCGGCGGCGGCGCAGACGTGAACACCTCCCGTGCGCGCGTCGTCGTCTCGTCGCGCCAGCGGCCGACCGTCGACGCGCTGTCGTCGTCGTCGAAGAGCTTCGGCAGCGCCCCCGTGGCGGGCGGCTCGGCGGCGCGGACGCAGCGCGCCGCGAAGAGGTTCCCGAGGACCATCGGCCAGTCGAGCACGTCGCCCGGGCTCTGCGCGGCGACGACGACGAGCGCCGGCTCGCGCCGCCCCGGCTCGAGGACGACGGCGCCGCGCCACACGGTCACGCACGTCATGCGATCGACGTCGACCGCGAGCGTGTCGCACGCGACGGCGAGCTCCTGCGTCGGCGCGCCGCCGCCGTCGGCGAGGAACACGCGCGGGCGCACGCCAGGGAGCCGCGCCTCGACGCGCGCGCCGCCGGGCGCGACGCCCTCGAGCGTGACGCGCGCGTCCTCCCGGAGCGACGCGAGCTGCTGCTCGGCGGGCGCGACGTTGAACAGCCCGAAATCGAACTCGGGGTCGAGCGCGGCGCGCGGCGCGCCAGACGGTCCGATGAGGTCGGCCGCGCCCTTCGCGCCGAGGAGGGGCCTCGCGCGCCACGTCGGGCTCGGTCCGACGCCGGTCGCGCGCGCGTCCGGGCGCGCCGCGACGCGGAGATACGACGCCGAGAGCGGGAGCTCGACCTGCGGCTCCGCCGCGAGCGCGTACACGACGCGATCGATCTCCCCGACGGCGAGCCGCACGGCGATGCTCCGCGCGGCGACGGCGGCGCGCGCGTGCCCCGTGACCACGACGTCCGCCTTCGGCTTGAACGGGACGAAGTCGCTCGCGTAGAGGACCTCGTCCCCGGCGATCCGATCGGCCGAGACAGGCTCCTGCCGCGCGGCGAGCTTCATCGGCGAAGAGGCGACGCCGGGCGCGAGCGCCCACGTGGCCTTGACCACGAGGGTGAGCGCCGGGCCCGGCGCGCTCCAGCGCAGCACGCCGACCTCGAAGGGGCACAGCGCCGCGACGTCCACGCGGGCGAAGGGTACGCCCGTGCGCTTCGCCGCGTCCAACTCCCCGCTTCACCGGCCTTCGGGCGGGGGGTTCGCGCCGGCCCACGCGCGCACGAGCGCTCGCTCCGGTGCTTCGAGGACGAGCGCGTCCGCGACCAGCGCGTCGATGGCGTCGAGCTCTTGGGGCGTCGCCCCGCGGTTCCTCGCCCCGAGCTCGGCGCCCGCGCGCGACAGCGCCTCGATCGCGGAGGCCGGCGGCGCGGGCGTCGCGCGGAGGTGGCCGATCTTGAGCTGCGGCATACCCTGGCGCGCGTCGCGAAAGCGCGTGTAGTGGAGCCAGCGGATCGGCGCGGCGTTGAGCCAGGCGAGGAGCAGCCCCGCGTCGAGCGGCCCGCGCGCGAAGCCTGCGAGGAGCGAGTTGCGGAACGGGCGGCCGTCGGCGAGCGCGGCGATGGGATAGCGCGACGTCTGCCGCAAGAGCACCGCGACGGCGCGCCACGCCTCGGGCGTCCGCAGGCGCGCGCCCATCGCCGCCGGATCGAGCCAGAGCCGCGGGGCACCCGCGCGATACGCGGCGACGTCGCGCCCCACGCGAACGGCGACGACGTGCGGCGTCGCCTTCCTCGCCGCGAACGCGCCGTCGTCGTCGCGGTTCGTCTGGATGCCGCGCTCGCCGAACGACTCCGACGGGAGCGGGGGCAGCGCCGCGAGCCGCGTGAGGAGCCGCGCGGCGACCGGGTCGAGATCGCCGCGCGCGAGCGGCCACGCGGCGCGCGATCCCTCGTCGACGGGCGCAGGCCGACGCGTCGAGAGCAGCGCCATCGTCGGCTGAAACACGCCGTCGAAGACGTCGGCGCCGAGGTCGGGCAGCTCGGCGTCGACCTCGGCCAGTCGATCGTGCGCGGCGCGCACCGGCGCGTAGCCGTCGAGATCGGCGACCGACGTCGGCAGGAGGAGCCCGAGCCGACCGCCCGCGCGGAGGAGCTCCGCGCCGCGCTCGACGAAGACGCCGTGCAGCGTCCGGTAACCTGCGAACGCCCGGTAGCGCGCGGCGAGGCGCGCCCGCTCCCCCGCCTCGAGCGGCTGCGCGGCGCGACCTGCGTACGCGACCCACGGCGGGTTGCCGACGACGGCATCGAAGCTGCCGCGCGCGCCGACGGTCGCGTCGACGAGCGCGTCCCCGACGACGAGGTGCGCCTCGAGCGCGCGCTCGTCGGCGCGGCCGCCCGAGAGGAGCCAACAGCCGACGCGCGCGATCCACGCGGCCTCGGCGTCGCGATCGACCCCGTGGAGGCACGCGTCGATCACGCGGTCGATCGGCGCGCCGAGGGCGAGGCGCCGCGCCGCAGCGAACAAGAACGCGCCGCCGCCCATCGCCGGATCACACACGCGGAGCTCGAGCGGGGCGGCGCGATCGAGGAGCCCGTCGAGCGCGCGGGCGACGACGAGATCGGCGACCTCGGATGGCGTGTAGTGCGACCCGCGGCGCCGCCTCGAGGTCGTCGGCACGACGGCGAGCGCGCCCGCCGCGACGATGGGTCCTCGCGCGATCGGCGCGAGCGCATGCGCGATCTGCGCCTCACCGACTCCGGAGGCGAGCGCGGAGATCACGCGGCGAGGCGCGGCGACGCCGAGCGCCGCCTCGAGCTGCGCCACGCGCGACGACGGCTTCGCGGACGCGAGCGCAGCGAGATCGACGACGGCCGAGCGAGCGCCGCCGGCGTGAGCGCCGCGCTCCTCCACCTCGCAGACGATCGCCGGCGCGTCGACGCACGCGAAGGCGAGGCCGACGAGCGGCTCGTACGCCGCCCCGAGCGCCTCGACCGGCGCGGCGCCGAGCGGCGCCAGCGCAGCGAACGCGGCCTCGAGGGACGCGGCGTCCACGCCTCGGCGCGCGTCGTCGTCGCCGAGCAAGAGCCCTCGGCGCCGATCGACCGACGCGGCGGCTGCGGCGAACGTGGCGCCCCGCGCGAGCCCGGCGTGCACGGCCATGTGGAGCGCCGCGCACCGAAGGACCAGCCGCACGAGCGCCGCGCCGTCCTCCGAAGCATCGGCCGCGCTGCCTGCGCGCGGCGTCGCGGCGAGCGCGCTGAGCACGGCGAGCGACGACGGCGGCACCGACGCGAGATACAACGGCGGACGCGCGGCGCGTCAGCGAACGATGACGGGCCTCGACGCGGCGACGGCGCGCGGGATCTCCTCGAAGGCGGCGCGCGCGGTGGCCTCGGGCGCCGTGAAGAGCCCCGCGAGCGCGAAGCGCACCGGCACGTCGACCGTGCGCGCGACCGACGACGGCTCGACCGGCAGGCGCACCGTGAGCGCGCCGCGCACCTGGCTCACGCCGTCGACCTTCGCCGCGAGCGACGCGCCGGGCGGGAGCGGCACGCGCGCCTCGACGACGAGCGCCCGATCCAGCGCCTGCTTGAGCGAGACGTGCACGATCGCGCTCTCGCCCGCGCGCGCGTTCGTAGGCCAGTCGACCTCGACCCGCAGCGGGGAGCCCTCGGAGCTCGGCGTCCTCGACCAGGGGCGCAGCGCCGGCCGCTCGAGCCGCGCCAGCACCGGCGCGCCGCGCACCTCGATCTCGATCTCCGTCGCGTCGGCGTTGAGCGGGACGACCACGCGCGCAGGGCCGTGGAGCTCGAACGTGCGCGCGGCGTCGCCCGAGCCGACGCGGACCGAGCTCGCCTCGGGCGGCGCGCTCGCCGCGTCGTCGGTCGAGAGCAGCGCCAGCACGGCGGCGCGCGTGGACGCCGCGCTGCCGTACGAGCCGTCGGCGTCCTCCTGCACGCGCAGCCAGCCCTCGAGCTTCGCGAGCGGCGCGACGTCGCGTGACCTGCCGAGCGCGGCGGCGCGGACGAGCGCGGCGAACACGGCGGCGCGCGCGGCGCGGCTCCG
>DASYCF010000176.1:0-5297 GCA_036500365.1 Byssovorax sp. | reverse complement strand
GGTCGGCGAGGTTGACGGCCGGCGCGCTGGCGGCGTCGGTCCCCCCGCGGCCCGCGTGGCCGGTGTCCGGACGCGGCGGAGCCTCACCGCCGCCGCGCGGCGCGGGCGCGGGCTCGTCCGGCGCGTGCGTCTCGACGAGCGCGCGCGAGTCGACGAAGCCGCCCTCGACCTCGATCTCGATCGACGGCGCGAGGGCCATCGCCCGCGCGATCTCGACGTGCCGCGCCTCGTCCGTGAACGCGTTCAGCGCGAGCCAGCCGGCGACCGCCAGCGCGCCCGCGTGGACGCCGAACGACAGCATCCACGCCGAGGCGACCCGCCGACGCTCGAGCGCGCTCACGGCAGCGAGTATGACGTCTTCTCGTGAGAAGTCACAGCGCGCGTTCGGCGCCGCGACTCAAGCCGCGGGGAGGCCGAACCGGCGACGCGCGTTCGCGCTCGTCTCGGCGGCGAGCTCGTCGAGCGGCACGCCGCGGAGCTCGGCGACGAAGCGCGCCGTGTGCGCGACGAACGCGGGCTCGCAGCGCTTGCCGCGCATCGGCACCGGCGCGAGGTACGGGCTGTCGGTCTCGACGAGCACGCGGTCCTTCGGCGCCCACGCGGCGACCTCCTGGATCGCGCGCGCGGTCTTGAACGTGACGATGCCGCTGAACGACAGATCGAAGCCGAGCTCCAGCGCGCGCTCGGCGAAGGGCTTGTCCTCGGAGAAGCAGTGGATGACGCCGCCGACGTCGCGCGCGCCCGACGAGGCGAGCGCGTCGAGCGTGTCGGCCGCGGCCTCGCGCGTGTGGATGACGATCGGCTTCTTCACCCGCCGCGCGAGCGCGACGAACCGCTCGAAGACGGCGCGCTGCACCTCCTTCGGCGAGCGCATGTAGTGGTAGTCGAGCCCAATTTCGCCGACGCCGACGACGCGCGGATCCTCGGCGAGGCGCGCGAGCTCGTCGAACTCGGCGTCGTCGCACCCGCTCGCGTCGTGCGGGTGGACCCCGACGGTCGCGAACACGTCGTCGCGCGATCGCGCGATCGCGACGGCCTGACGCGCGGGCTCGAGGTCGCGGCCGACGCCGATCGCGACGAACTGCGCGACGCCCGCGTCCTTCGCGCGCGCGAGCACGGCGTCGGCGCCCTCCGGGCAGTTCTTCGAATCGAGGTGGCAGTGCGAGTCGACGAGCGCGCTCACGTCACGAGCTCGTTGTATCGGTGCCGGAGCGCGGCGCTCGCGGCGTCGAGCGCGCACGCGTCGCAGTAACCCATGCCCTTCAACCGCTCGAGCGCGGCGGCGGCGTTCTTGCGCGCCTCCTCGTTGAGCTCGCCCCACTGCGGATCCCTGCGCGAGCCGGGGCCGATCTGCGCAGGGGCGCTCGATCCGGCGCCGGCCTTCGCCTCCCCCTCGGCCTGGGCGCGCGCGCGGAGCAGCTGCACGAGGTCGCGCACGACGAGGGCGACGCCCTTCTTGCGCTCGGCGAACGCCGCCTCGCGCACGCGCTTGAGCTGCTGCGGGAAGACGACGCTGTTCACGATCCTCTGGCCGGGGTGATCGATCGCCCACGCCGCGATCGTGGAGATGAGGGCGCGCCGGTGATCGTCGGCCTTGCCCTTCACGCCGAGCAGCGCCTCGACCTCGCGCATCATCCGCTCGTCGGGGCCCTCGTGCTCGCCGGTGTGCTGGTTGCGGACCTTCTCGCCCTTCACCCACACGCCGACGTGCGCGACGTAGCGATCGAAGAGGTCGGCGTAGCGCGTCTCGTCGACGAGGCCGCTCGCCGCGCGGAGCTCCTCTTCGATCGAGTCGAGCAGGCGCGTGCGGATGACGTCGCGGAAGAGCTTCGTGTCGTGGTAGCCGCCGGTGAGCACCTTCTCGCGCAGCCAGTCGTACTCGCTCGCGCGCGTGCAGAGCTCGTCGAGCTCGGTGAACACGGCGAACGGCGAGAGGCACGCGTAGTCGGGGCTCTGCGCCGCATCGAGGAGCACGGTGCGCATCTCGCGCGGCGACACGCCGAGGCGACCCTCGAAATCCACCGCGGCGTCGCTCTCGTGGTAGATGGCGCCGATCCCCGCGCGGAGGATCTTCTGCTGCTCGGCGTCGAAGCGCTCGGGCGGCGTGCCGCTGGCGAAGAGCTCCATCTTCTCGACCGCCGTGAGCGACGACACGATCGGCGCGAGCGCGTCGGCGTGCCTCTTCGACTCGGGCTGGCGCATGCGCGTGAGCACGGCGAACTGCGCGGCGACGCGCGTCGCGTGCGGCGCGACGTGGCGCGACACGAACGGCGCGATCTGCGCGTCGTAGATGAGCCGCTCGTCGACGTAGCTCCGGAGATACGGCGCGCGGAGCAGTTCGAAGCGGCCGCGGAAGCTCGGGAACTCGGGGTGCTCGCGGAACGCGGCGAGGTGCACCTCGTTCGCGCTGCCGATCATGACGCAGTTCGTCTGCAAGGTCTGGTTCTGGAGGCTCACCTCGCCCGTCTCGAGCGTGAGCTGCAGGTAGCGGAACGCGTCGAGCGGGCGCTTCAAGAGGTCCGAGAACTCGAGCACGCCGCCCGCCGCCTCGACGAGCTCGCCGTACGCCTCGAACAGCGTGGTCGCCTGGAGCGACGTCGGCAGCGAGGACAGCGATCGATCCGCGGTGATCTGCCGCTCGCCCGCGTCGACCGAGAGCTCGGGGCCGACCGTGACGGCGCCGACGCGGTAGCGGCGCGACACGAAATACCGCTCGACCTGCACGTGGCGCAGCGTCTCGGCGAGCGAGCCGCCGTACGACGTGTAGAGCGCCTCGAACACCTGCTGGTTCTTGTGCGAGAGCTTGCCGCGCGTGAGCCACTCCGGCGGCTCGCCGTGGCGCGCGGGATCGCGGCCCGACGCAGCGGCGCCGTCGCGACCCGCCGCCTCGAACAGGCGCGTGAGGAGCTTCTGCCGCTCGGCGACGGGCACGAGGAAGAGCGGGTGATCGCGGAGCTCCATGACGAGCCGCGCGTCGATCTGATCGTCGTCGAGGTGCGCGTAGCTCTCGCTGTCCGACGGGGCCTTGTGCTCGCCGCCGAAGCCGATGGAGCCGCGCATCGTCTTGCGGCTCGGGAACACCCAGTGAAAGCGGTAGAGCGCGCCCTCGTCGAGCGTCGAGTAGTGCTCGAGCGCGCGCAGGATGCAGCCCGCGATCGTGCTCTTCGCCGAGCCGTTCGGCCCGTGCATCAAGACGAGGCGGTTCGCGCGGCCCTCCTGCACGAAGTTCGAGAGGCTCCTGTAGACCTCGGCCTGGAGCTCCTCGTGGCCGACGAGCGCGGCGTCGCGGCGCGCCTTCGCGTCGCCGCCCGTCGCTGCGATCTCCCACGGCAGATCGAAGAGGTTGTACCGGACGAGCGGGCCCCACGGCCGCGAGACGAGGCGCGTGCCGAAGTGGTCGAACATGT
The DNA here is from genome assembly GCA_036500365.1 of Byssovorax sp. GTDB lineage: Bacteria > Myxococcota_A > Polyangia > Polyangiales > Polyangiaceae > DASYCF01. The sequence goes on along the minus strand of DASYCF010000176.1, from coordinate 1,890 downwards.
CGCGCACGTAGCGCGCGGCGTCGCGGCCGTAGCGCGCGGGGCTCGACGCGAAGAGCTCGAGGTACTGCTGGAACGAGAGCACGCGCCGGCCCTCTTCGAAGCGCCGCGACATCGCACCCGCGATGCGATCGAGCTCCGAGAGCGCGAGCTTCGCGCGATCACGGGTCGCGGCAGCGGAGCCGTCGTGATCACGGGCTGCGTCGGTGGCGCCCGTCGTGTCCTGTTCCTTCACGCGGCGCCAGCGTAGCAGCTGGCCGCGGCCCGCGCGCTACTGGACGTCGACCGCGACCTCGACGGCCTGCTTGTCCATGACGCAGTTCGCCTCGCTGCAGACGCTCATCGAGAGCGTGCCGCCGACGACCGTCTTGCCCGCCTTCGCCGCGACGAACGGCACCTTGAAGGCGCAGCTCTTCTCTTCGAACGCGCCGTCGCCCCGCTCGAGCACCTGCTTCGGGAACGTGACGCCCTCGGGCGGGGGGCTCGCGACCTTGAACTTGTAGGGGTACTGCTTGTTGAGGTGGTAGTCGCCTTTGGTCGTGAGGCGCACCTCGATCGCGGCCTCTTGACCGGCCTTCGCGCCCGCCGGCACCGTCGCCTCGAGGACGTAGTTCGCGGTCTCGATGCGCGACGAGCTCGCGCGCGGGGCGACGGGGGCAGGCGCGGTCTCGGCGCCGCGTCGGGGCGCCGCCTCGCTGCTGCTGCACCCGCAGACTGCGAAGAGGGCGAGCGCCGCGACCTTGGTGTGAAGCTCCATGTGGCGGCGTCAGCTACCACGCACGACCCGCCGCGGCCAACGGGCCGTCAGCGGATCACGATCCACGTCGCGATGACGAACACGATCACGGCGCCCGCGATCGCCGGGACGATCCACTTCGGCATGCCCTTGGGCACGCCCATGACGAGGTCGTCGCTGAACGCGCCGCCGGCGCCCGCGGCGGGCCCGCCGACGCCGCCGACCATGAACGGATCCGGCTGCGGCGCGGGCTTGAACGCGGCGTCCATCGCCGACGTGTCGGGCGCGGCAGCCTCGCCCGCGGCGTGCTTGCGAAGCGCCTCCGGAAGGCCCGCGGCGATGCGCGCGCCGAGCTCGGCCTGCGTCGCCTTGGCCCACTCGCGGTGATCGCCCTCGAGCCCGAACGCGCGCCCGACGCGATCGGCGAGGGCGCCGATCGTCGGGACGCGGATCGACGGCTCCTTCATGAGCGCCTCTTCCATGACCGGATCGAGCGACGCAGGGAGACCGGCGAGCACCTCGCTCGGCGGCTTCGGATCGTGCGTGAGGATCGCCAGCAAGATCGCAGGACCCGTCGGCCCGGCGAACGGGACCTTGCCGGTCAGGCACTCGTAGGCGATCGCGGCGAGCGACCAGACGTCGGCGCGGTGGTCGAGCGAGGGGAGCGCCTGCGCCTGCTCGGGCGACATGTAGAACGGCGAGCCGATCGTCGTGCCCATCACCGTGAGCTTCTTCGCGCCCTCGTTGTTGTCGCGCACGCTGCCGAAGTCGAGGATCTTGACCTGATCGCCCTCGGCGCGGCCGCAGAGGAAGACGTTGTCGGGCTTCAGATCGCGGTGCACGACCTTGCGATCGTGCGCGGCGGAGAGCCCGATCGCGACCTGCGCGAGCATGCGGACGACGCGCTCGGGGGCCATCGTCTTCTCGCGCTTCAGGAGCATGCGGAGCTCCTCGCCCTCGAGGTACTCCATCACCAGCGCGAAGCTCTCGTCCTCGGTCTTCTCGAAGGCGAGGACCTCGACGATGTAGTCGTGCGGCAGGCTCGCGCTGCACTCGAACTCGCGCCGGAAGCGCTGCAGGCTCACCGCGTCGGCGGCCACCTCGGGGTGGAGGATCTTGAGGGCGACCGAGCGCTGTTCGACCACGTCGAGCGCCTG
>DASYCF010000175.1:0-1693 GCA_036500365.1 Byssovorax sp. | reverse complement strand
CGCCGTCGTCGTCGCGCGGGTGGTACGCCTGAAGCCGCAGCGCGGAGAGCGCGACGAGCCCGGGCGCGACGAACACGGTGGCGCCGAGCGGCCGCCCGTCGACGCGCTCGCGGACCAGGTAGCGCTCGCCCCGCTCGAGCGCGCCGCGCGCGACGAGCGCGTCGATGTCGGCGCGCGAGCGGACGAAGCGCGTGCCGTCGCCGCCGCTCGATCGCGGCTCCTGCACGACGGCGCGTCCGCGCACCGGCCACGCGCCGCGGCCCAGCGTGACCGCTCCACCGCGCGGGCGCGGCAGGCCGGCGCGCCGGAGCAAGGCGTCGAACGCGATCTTGTCCTCGAGCTTCGACTGATGCGCGAGGTCGCTCATGACGAGGCGCAGGCCGTGGCGCGCGGCCCACGAGGCGAGCAGGGGCGTGCACGGCGCGCTCGGGAAGAAGGCGTCGACGCCGGCGTCGACGAGCGCCTCGCCCGCGCCGGTCGCCTCGAGCAGATCGCCCGTCGACGGGTACGGGCCGAGATCGGGGCGATCGCGCGCGCTCGTGACGACTCGGTCCGCCGGGAGGAGCGCGCGCATCCACGCCTCGTCGGGTGAGCCGGGCATCACGAGCGCGACGGTCTCGATGCCTTCGACGGCGGGCAAGAAGAGCCCGTCGATGCCGCGCGGGAGGAACGCGAGCCTCACGTCGCGCGCTCGAGCTGGAGCGCCGAGCCCCGAGTCGCCGCGCCTGCCCCGACGTGCACCTCGAGGCCCGAGCGCGAGACGAGCGTGATCGCGTGCGCCACGACGTCGGCGTTCGCGTATGCGTAGCCGCGGCCGGCTCGGCTCGCGAGGACGTCGCGCACGCCGTCGAGATCGGCGCTCACGCCGAGCCTCTCGATCCCGACCGCGTCGCGGCGAGCGCGCGCCTCGTACGGCCGTCGCCGCCGCGCGCCGAGCGCCTCCACGCGGCCGAGCGGCGACGTCGAGTCGCTGACGGCGTTCGCTTGGAAGAGCCGATCGCCGGGGCGTCGCCCGAGCGCGCGCGTCTCGACGAAGCGCGCGCCGACCTCGTGCACGTGGGCCGCCACGCCGCCCGGATTCGCGTCGACCACGACGATCGCGCACGCGTCCGAGAACGGCGCGAGCGCGCGCAGGACCTCGCGCGGCGGGATGTCGTCGTCGAGCCGCCACACGAGCCACGACGCGACGCTCGTGAGCGAGCCAGCGCCGCCGCGCCGGCGATCGACGTGCAGCGTGTCGACGGCGTGGAATCGATCTCGCCGAAACCCGAACGCGGGCCCCGGCAGCAGGTAGGGATAGAGGAACGCAGACCGCGCGACGCCGTCGACGCGCATCGTGAGCACGCGCGGCTTGTCGAAGAGTCCGATGGTGTCCTCCTCGGTGTGCCACGCGAGCACGTCGCCGCTCGCGAGCCGGAGCGCGCCCGTCTGGCAGCCGCCGCTGTCGTCCTGCGCCCAGGCGGCGAGCTCGATCGCGCGCGCGCCGTGGCGCTTCGCGAGCGCGCCGAGGCCGGCGGCTTCGGCCCAGGCGGCGAGCGACGCGAGGTGCTCGTCGACGCCGCGTCGGACCACGTCGGGCACGGCGCGCGTCGGCCGCGCGACGCGGACCTCGAGGAAGCGGAGCGACGCGCGCGCCGCGTCGAGCTCGCGCGAGAGCGCGGCGGCCGACCGCGAGGCGATGCGCTTCTCGATC
>DASYCF010000174.1:0-10915 GCA_036500365.1 Byssovorax sp. | reverse complement strand
CGCCCGGCGCGCCGAGATCGAGCGAGGCGTGCCGCCGCGACACCGCCGGATCCTGGAGGCGAACGCGGCAAGCCGGGCTTTGACCGACGAGCACGGGCCACGGCTCGTCGGGGTTGAACTGGTACGTCGCCCCGCGGTCGGGCCCCTCGTGGATCGCGAGGACGAACGTGTCCGCCGGATCGTCGTCGAGGAGCGCCTGGCGCACGGTGACCCCGCCGTCGAGGTCGGAGACGTGCCGCTCGTGCATCGCGGCGAAGCGTACCACCCGGGCGCGGCTTCGGTCCGTCGTCCGCCGCGTCGTCACCCGCCGCTGCGCGCCGCAGACGCTGACTCGGCGCGCCCGCGACGACGTGCTCCGCCCGCGCGCGTGAGCCTCACGGGCACCGCGGGAGGCCGTACACGCTCGGGTTCGCGTCGAAGCTGCTCGCCGTGATCAGGTCGACGGCCGGCACCCAGCCCCAGCTCGAGTTGTCGTCGCCCTCCGTGTAGTACCAGGTCGTGTTGCCGCCGGCGTGCTCGTCGCCGGTGCCCCAGCACGTAAACCAGCTCGTCGTCGTGCGGAGGTGGTTCACGACCGCGCTCGAGAGGTGCGGCGACGCGTACATCGCCGCTCCCGACGAGTTCTCGCAATAGAGCTTGTCGTCCGAGTGGACGTCGCAGTCGCTCGGCAGCGGCGGCGCGGCGTCGGACGCGGGGCACTCGGCGAGGCCGCGCGCGCTCGGGTTCGAATCGAACGCGCTCGTCGTGTCGAGGTCGACGGCGGGCACCCAGCCATAGCTCGAGTTGTCGTCGCCCTCGGTGTAGTACCAGGTCGTGTTGCCGCCTGCGTGCAGCTGGCCGGTCCCCCAGCAGGTGAACCAGCTGTCGCTCGTCCGAAGGTGGTTCACCACGGCGCTCGACGTCGTGTCGGACGCGTACATCGCCGCTCCGCTCGTGTCGCCGCAATAGAGCTTGCCGTCCGAGTGCACGTCGCAGCTCGGGTCGTCCGACGACGGCGGCGGCGGGTCGTTCGAGCTCGAGGTGCACTTGGCGAGGCCCGCTGCGCTCGGGTTCGCGTCGAACGCGCTCGTCGTGTCGAGGTCGACGGCGGGCACCCAGCCATAGCTCGAGTTGTCGTCGCCCTCGGTGTAGTACCAGGTCGTGTTGCCGCCGGCGTGCAGCTGGCCGGTCCCCCAGCACGTGAACCAGCTGTCGCTCGTCCGGAGGTGGTTCACCACGGCGCTCGACGTCGTCGCCGACGCGTACATCGCCGATCCGCTCGTGTCGCTGCAGTAGAGCTTGCCATCCGAGTGCACGCTGCAATCGGACGCGACGGGCGGAGGAGGCGTGTTGTCGCCGCCGCCGCTGCCGGACCATTGACCGATGTCGGCGACCATCGCCTGATCCTCGTCGATCGAGTCGCCCTCGAGGCCGTTCTGGATCTGCCGCGCCTGCGCGCGCGGATCCCACTGACCGCCGGACCACGCGTACGCCTGCCATCCCCACGTGATCTTCCCGGCGTCGAAGAGGCGCTGGATCACGTAGTAGCCGCCGTACGCGCCCGTGCGGCTCCGGCCGATCACGGAGGCGACTCCATCCATGTAGTCGTTGATCGCGCCCTGTTGCCCGGGCGACGCGTCGAAGTCGACGCTGAAATAGATGGGCCGATCGGCGGGCGCGCCCGCGGCGGCGGCCTGCGCGTCGGCGTCGTGCGCGTGCTGGGCGCCGCGGCTGTAGCCGTCGAGCGCGTCGTCGCTCCCGGCCTCCCAGTTCGACACGACGTCGAGCCCCGCGGCCTCGAGCGCGTGCGCCTCGGAGGACGTGAGGTTCTTGCCCGAGTCGTAGCTGAAGTAGCGGACCGCGAACCGATAGCCCTCGCCGTAGAGGTGCGACGGCGAAGGGCGCGCGAACGAGTAGTCGCAGCCGAACGCGCCCGCGAGCGAGTCTCCGTCGCTGCCGTCGGCCACGGGAGGATCGGAGTCGACGCCCGCGCCGGAGCAGCCGGACAGCAGCGCGAGCGCGGCCGCCGCGACGAGCGAGGAGAGGGCGAGCGAGCGAGGAGCGAGGGCGTCGAAGCGCATGCCGCGCCCCAGAGCGAGGAGCGGGCCAACCTCGAAATCACCCATTCACCGCGCAAACGTCGACCCCGCGTCGTCGCCAGGTGATCCGGCTGATCACGCGCTGGATCAACCTGATCCAAGCGTCACCGAGCGACCGCTTCAATCGAAGCGAAAGAACGGATCGCCGCTCTTCGCGGGCGCGGCGCCGCGGCGCCTGGCCGGCGTCGGGGCCGCGCTCGAGGCGGGCTCGCTCGAGCCGACGTGCGGCGTGAGCGTCACCATCACCTTGACGTTCGCGTCGAGCGCGATCTCCTGCACCGAAGGCGCGAAGCCCTCGCTCGCGATGACGAGCTCGACGCGCGCGGAGCTCGCCGGCAGCGGCGCGTCGAGCGGCGTGACGCCGAGCTCGCGGCCCGCGAGCGTGACGGAGGCGCCCGGCGGCGCGCTCTCGACGTGGAGCACCACCTTGGCGGCGGCGCTCGACTCGCTCGCCGAGTCCGCCGGCGCGCGCGGGGTCGACGTCGACGCCGCGACCGTCGCAGCGGCGGTCGGAGGGCGCCCGGGCGACGCCGCGCGCGCCGTCCACACGACGCCGGCCGCGAGCACGAGCGCCGCCGCGAGCGCCGCGACGATCGGCCGCTTCGCGCCTGGCGCCGCGTCCACGCGCGCGATCGCGCCGCTCTCGCCGGTCGGCTGCGCGTCGCCCGGCAGGCGGAGCGCGGTCGTCTCGTCGAGCCACGGGAGCTCCACCGCGGCGTCGACCTCGGCGGGTACGACGGTCGCCGGCGCCGCGCCTGCGACGACGCTGCGGATCATCTCGGCCTTCTCCGCGATGCGATCCGCGAACACGCGCTGCATGAGCGTCGCCGCCGCCTCCTCGAGCGGATCGCCGCCCGCGATGACGCGGAGCGCGGCGACGAGATCACGCCGCATCGCCGCCGCCGTCGGGTACCGATCCTCGGGCGACTTCGCGAGCGCGCGCAGGCACACGGCCTCGAGCTCGGCCGGGTAGCCGGCGACGACGTCGGACGGGCGAGGCGCGGCCTGCTTCGTGATGGCCGTCATCGTCGCGAGATCGCTCGCGCGATAGAAGAGCCGCCGGCTCGTGCTGAGCTCGTAGAGCAGCGTGCCGAGGCAGAACACGTCGGAGCGCCGGTCGAGCTTCTTTCCCCGGCACTGCTCGGGGGACATGTACGCGCTCTTACCTTTGACGACGCCGACCTCGGTGTGGCCCACGCGGCGCGCCGTCTTCGCGATGCCGAAGTCGAGGAGCTTCACCTGCCCGTCGTAGGTGACCATCAAGTTCTGCGGCGAGACGTCGCGGTGCACGACGTCCTGCGGCGTGCCGTCGGCGTAGCGGAGCTCGTGCGCCGCGTGCAGGCCCGCGCAGGCCTCGGCGATGACGTGCGCGGCGAGCGCGAAGCCGACGGTCTCGCCCTGCGTCCAGACGCGCCGCATGATCCCGCCGACGCTCTCGCCCTCGACGTACTCCATCACGAGGAAGAGCTCGTCGCCGTCGCGGCAGAGCTCGTGGACGTGCACCACGTTGCCGTGGCGGATGCCGGCGACGATGCGCGCCTCGTCGAGGAACATCTGCACGAACTCGTCGCTCCGCGCGAGGTGCGGCAGGAGGCGCTTGATGACGACGGGGCGCTCGAACTCGCTCGGGCCGAGGAGCTTGCCGAGGAACACCTCGGCCATGCCGCCCGTCGCGAGCAGGCCCACGACGTCGTAGCGGCCGATTCGCCGTGGTACGCTGCCGCCGCGAAGGCCCTCGATCATGCCTCGTTCACGCTATCGAACGCGGCGAGGGCGCTCAAGCGCGGCGCTCGCGCTGGCCTTCGCGCTCGTCACCGGCTCCGGCGTGGCGCGCGCGCAGCACGATCCTCGCGCGGTCGAGCTCTTCAAGCAGAGCGCCGCGCGCTACCGCGACGGCCGCTTCGCGGAGGCCGCGGCGCTGCTCCGTGAGGCGTACGCGCGCGAGCCCGAGCCGCTGTTGCTCTTCAACCTCGGCCGCGCGTGCGAGGGCATGGGCGACGCGCCGTGCGCGATCGACGCGTACACGCGCTACCTCGCCGCGAAGGCGCCCGCCGACCGCGGCGCGATCGAGAGCCGCGTCGCGACGTTGAAGCGTCAGGTCGAGGAGAAGGAGCTCCTCGAGCAGCGCGCCGCCGAGGCCGCGGCGCGTGCGACGCCCTCGCCCGCCACGCCGGCGCGCGCGAGCGTCGCGCCGTGGATCGTCGCGGGAGTCGGCGGCGTCGGCCTCGCCGTCGCGCTCGGCCTCGGCATCGCGGCGTCCGAGGAGCACCAGAGCGCGCTCGACGATCCCGTCCAGAAGACGAAGCTCGCGAGCCAGGCCGACGCGAAGTCGCTCGCGACCGCGACGAACGCGGTGCTCGTCGCGGGCGGCCTCGTCGCCGCGGCGGGCGTCACGTGGGGCGTGATCGATCTGCTGACGCGCCGCGGGGCCACCTCCGCGCCGACCCGCGCCGCGCCCCGAGCCACCCTCGTGCCGCTGCTTGGCGGCGCGGCCGTCGTCGGCAGGTTCTGAGCGCGCGCGCTACGATGTCGCGATGACGTGGATCCGCACGCGGGCGCGCGGCGCCATCACGAGCGCGGCGATCGCGCTCGGCGTCGTGACGTGCACCATCGCGGATCTCCCGTCGGAAGACGGCCTCTGCCCGTGCGCGCAGGGCTACACGTGCGACGACGCCTCGCAGAGGTGCGTCCTCGGCGACGTCGCCTCGGCGACCAGCGCGTCGTCCTCGCGCGCGTCGACCGCGAGCTCGTCGACGACGTCGACGTCGAGCGCAGGCGGGTCGGGCGACGGCGGGGCGGGCGGCGCCGGCCAAGGCGGTCAAGGGGTCGGCGCGTGCGGCGGCGCGAGCCCTTGGCAGATGAACGACGGCACCGACTGGGCGACCTACACGTGCGCGGCAGTCGCGCCCGATTGCGTCGTGCAATCGGACGGCGTGCTCTGCTGCGACAACGTGCACCCGATCGACGCGCGCACCGCCCCGTCCGCCGAGTCGCCGTTCGCGGGGACGCTCGATTCGTCTTACAGCTGGTTCGTCTGCTGGGTCCGCGGCGAAGCGCAAGAGAACGGCGACGCGACGTGGTTCTATACGTCGCTCGACTCCCCACCTGGCAACTGGGGTTATGTCGCCGGCTCCGCCCTCGAGCCCGACGGCGCGTCGACGTTCGACCCGGCCGACCCCTCGACCTCGACGCTGCCCGAGTGCCCTTGTCCGTAGCTCAGCCGTCGTGACCGGGCGTCTTCGGCGCGCGCGTCCCGCGTTCGGCGGAGGCGCGAGCGCTCCGCTTCCGTGAAGGCCTGCGGGCGGGGACGGGGATCAGCGCCGCGTCGCGCACGCGCTGAACGAGCGTGCGGAAGATCCGCGCGAGGTCCGCCTCGATCTCGGGCCGCTCCCCGCAGAGCGTCAGCGCGGCCGTGACCGCCTCGAGCGTCGAGACGTACTCACGCTGCGGCTCGGCGCGGAGGCGCCCATAGATCGACGGCTTCGAGGGCTCGAGCGTCATGCGGTTGAGCTTGTTGAGCCAGGGGTTGCGCCACCACAAAGTCTTCGCCTTCGACCACGTGCCGTCGAGCACGACGAGGCCCTCGAGCGTCTTCGGCGGGACGTCGCCGCGGCGACCCGTCACGCGGCCGCCGGGCGCCTCGCGATCGGGGAACAGCACGGCCCAGCGGTTCGGATCGACGTCGGCCTCGCCGAGGGCCGCGCCGAGGTTCGCCCAGCTGAGGCCGACGACGACCTTCGCCTTCGGCAAGCAGGCCGTCAGGAGCTGCGCGGTGCCGAGCAGCGCGTCCTGCTCCTGCGGGTGCTGGAGGACGAGCACGCGCCGCACGGTGTCGTGCGAGACGACGCGGTCGCACACGCACGCAGCGGAGGGGCGACGGCACACGCCGCAGATCGACTCGTCCACGCGCGCGACGCTAGTCGCGCGGCCGCGCGCGCGCCAGCCGGCTCGTCACGCGAGGGCGTCGCAGCGCGTGACGCGGGGCACCAGCGCGGCGCGCACCTCGCCGCAACGACACGGCAGGTACACGCTCCCGACGAACGCGCGGAGGTCGCGTCGACAGCGGAGCTCGTCGCCGCGCGCCGGCTTCACGACGAGCGAGCGCGCGCCGAACGTGACCTCGAGTCCGGCGGAGCCGCTGTGGCCGTCCCCCGAGACGCGACCCGTGATGCCCTCGTGGTCGAACGCGCCGAGCAGCGTGAAGAGGCCCTCCTCGCGGAGCTTCCTTCGTGACGGCGCGCGGAGGCCGCGGCCGAGCTGGAGCATCGGATCGAGCCGCGGCACGTCGCCCTGCGTCGGAAGGCGGGCGAGGAGCGCGAGCGTCGGCTCCGCGTAAAAATGAATGCCCGCGCGCCCGTAGAGCCGGAAGAAATAGGGGATGTCGCCGCGCGCGAGCTGCACCTGCTCCGCGTCGAGGAGCGGCGGCCACACGGGCTCCGAGCGCGCGCGCACGTACGCGTCGGTGCCGCGGAGGCACACGCGGATCGGCGCCTCGCGGAGGCCGGGCACGCTCGAGATCGCCGCGGCGATCGCGGGAGCGTCGGCGTCGAGCAGCGCGAGCGTCGCGAGGTAGGCGCTCGCCATCGCGACGACGTCGGCGCCGTCGACCGGCTTGCCGAGGTGATGAAGCGCGCGCCGGACGCCGCACGCGTGCCGGCACACCTCGGCCACCTCGGGGTCGGCCTCGGGCAAGAGCTTCGTCTCGGTGGGCGACGCGAGGTCGGACAGGACGATCTCGACGTCGAGCGGCGCGAACGTCACGCGGCCTCCGGCGTCGAGGCCGAGCGCGAGGTTCTCCCAGTGGAGATCGCCCACGCCGAGCCACGTGAAGAGCGCCGTCGCGCGGCCGACGATCTCGGCGAGCGCGCGGCGCGACGCGGCCGACGCCCTCGGCAACGGCGCGAGCACGACGCGCTCGACCTCGCCGCCGCCCCGCGCATCCGGCCGCGAGAACGCGAGATCGGGCAGGAACGCGAACGCGTCGCGGGACGAGCCGGCGTGATTCGCGGCGCGATCGAGCGCGCGTCGCAGGGGGCTCGCGGCTGACAGGAAGAGCCACTCCCAGAGCACCGTGCGCGGCTTCACCACGCGATCGCCGCGGAGCTCGACGCGCCGACCGAAGTTGTGCGAGTCGCCGAGCGCGGCGCGCGGTCCCGACATGCGCGGACATCCTACACGCCGTGACCCGCGGGCCGTCGTCGCGTTCCGAAGTGGAACACGCCGCTGCAGACGTGACCCGAGTCGGCGCGCGCCGGGCTCGCGCCCGCGGCCCGCGACAGCGGCGTGGGCCTGCGATCGGCTCTCACGGGCGTGGCACCGTCGTTGCGAACGGGAGCCCGAGGTCTCCCATGCGCCATCTCACCATCCAACTCCCTCGCAGCCGTCGGGCGGCCCAAGCCGTCGCCATCGCCGTGTGGCTCGCCGCCGCCGCGTCGGGTCTCGGCGCGCTGACGGTCTACGCGGCGCAGCCCGGCGCGGGCGCCGTCGCCTCGGCGTGGCCGGGGGCGTCGCGCTTGCCCCGGCCGACGCGCCCGACGCTCGTGATGATGCTCCACCCCGAGTGCCCCTGCTCGCGCGCCTCCGTCGCCGAGCTCGAGCGCCTGCAGGCGAGGACGAGCGGCGCGTTCGACGTGGTGCTGCTCGTCGTCACGCGCCGGGGCGGCGACCCGGCCTTCCTCGAGGCGCCGATCGCGCGCGCCGCGGCGGCCGTGCAGGGGGCCCGCGTCGTCGAGGATCCGGGCGGCGTCGAGTCGGCTCGCTTCGGCGCGCAGACCTCCGGACAGGCGATCGCGTTCGACGCTTCGGGCGCGGTGGTCTTCCGCGGCGGGCTCACCGCCGCGCGCGGACACGAGGGCGACAACGACGGCACCGACGCGCTCGCCGCGATCGCGCGCCGCGCCGCGCCGCGCACCTCGGTCACGCCGGTCTTCGGCTGCTCGCTCTCGACCCCGCAAGGAGACGTCCGATGAACGCTGTCCTCGATCCCGACACGTCGGCCCGCGCGGGCGAGCTCTTCTCGCAGCACGAGCAGCACATCGCCGAGCGCACGGACCGCATGCTCGGCGGGCTCCTCGTCATCGAGTGGCTCGCGGGCATCGTCCTCTCGCTCGTGTTGTCCCCGCGCACGTGGTCGGGCGAGCAGAGCTCCACGCACCCCCACGTGCTCGCCGCGATCTTCGTCGGCGGCGTCGTCGCGCTGTTCCCGGCCGCGTGCGCGCTGCTGCGACCCGGCAACCGCATGAACCGCCACCTCGTCGCCGCGGGGCAGATGCTCATGGGCGCGCTGCTCATCCACCTGACCGGCGGTCGCATCGAGACCCACTTCCACGTGTTCGGCTCGCTCGCGTTCCTCGCGTTCTACCGCGACTGGCGCGTGCTCGCGACCGCGACGGCGGTCGTCGTCGTCGACCACGTGACGCGCGGCCTCGTCGCGCCCGGGTCCGTGTACGGCGTGCTCGAGCCGACCCTCCTTCGGTCGTTCGAGCACGCGTTCTGGGTCGTGTTCGAGGACGTGTTCCTCGTCGCGAGCTGCATCGAGGGCCAGCGCGAGATGCGCAGCATCGCGAAGCGCCAGGCGCAGACCGAGAGCCACGCCGTGCTCGAGCAGTCGTACGCCGCCGAGCGCGCCGCGAACGAGGCCAAGAGCGAGTTCCTCGCCAACATGAGCCACGAGATCCGCACGCCGATGACCGCGATCATCGGCTACGCGGACCTCATGCTCGACCCCGACATCACGGCGAGCGACCGCCTCGACTACGTGCAGACGATCCGCCGCAACGGCGACCACCTGCTCCGCGTCATCAACGACATCCTCGACCTCTCGAAGATCGAGGCGGGCAAGATGATCGTCGAGAGCATCCCCACGAGCCCGACGCAGATCGTCGTCGACGTCGCGTCGCTCATGCGCGTCCGCGCCCTCGAGCAGGGCCTCTCGTTCGGGGTCGAGTTCGCGACGCCCGTGCCCGCCGAGATCCAGTGCGACCCGACGCGCCTGCGCCAGATCCTGATGAACCTCGTCGGCAACGCGATCAAGTTCACGAAGCGCGGCAGCGTCCGCCTCATCGCGCGCTGCAACGACCCGTCCGGCGCGGCGCCGACCATCTCGTTCGAGATCGCGGACACCGGCGTCGGCCTGTCGAAGGAGGCGATCGCGAAGCTCTTCCAGGCGTTCACGCAGGCCGACGGCTCGACGACGCGCCGCTTCGGCGGGTCCGGACTCGGCCTCGTGATCTCGCGTCGCCTCGCGAAGATCCTCGGCGGCGACATCTCCGTCGAGAGCCTCGCCGGCCGCGGCAGCTCGTTCGTCGTCACGATCCCGACCGGCTCGCTCGAGGGCGTCCCGTTCTTGACCGAGCTCGAGGAGGCCGGCGTCCCCGCGGACCTCGTGCCGATGGCCGAGCGACTCGCGACGCCGCGCGTCGACGCGACGGTGCTCCTCGCGGAGGACGGCCTCGACAACCAGCTCCTCCTGACCACGCACCTCCGCAAGGCGGGCGCGACCGTCGTCGTCGCCGAGAACGGTCGCGTCGCCGTCGAGAAGGCGCTCGACGCCGAGGCCGCCGGCAAGCCGTTCGACGTGATCCTCATGGACATGCAGATGCCCGAGCTCGACGGCTACGGCGCCACGTCGAGGCTCCGCACGAAGGGCTACGCCGGCCCGATCGTCGCGCTCACGGCGCACGCGATGGCGGGCGACCGCGAGAAGTGCCTCGGCGCGGGCTGCGACGACTACCTCACGAAGCCGATCGATCGCGACACGCTCCTCGCGACCGTCGAGCGGTTCGCCGCCATCGTTCGGGCGGGCTCGGTGCTCGAGCTCGCCACGGCGCGGGCGTCGCGCAGGCCGCAGATCGCCTCGAAGCGCCCGTTCTCCGCCGGCCCCATGTCGCGGCCGCGCACCGTGAGCGGCGTCGCGTGCGCGCTCGTCGTGAACGCGCCCATCTTCAGCTCGTTCGCGGACGACGAGGACATGACGGAGCTCGTCACCGGGTTCGTCGGCACGATGGCGGACCGGGTGAGCGCGCTCGAACACGCGCGGGCCGCCGGCGACGCGGCGCGCCTCGCGACGCTCGCGCACCAGCTGAAGGGCGCGAGCGGTGGCTACGGTTTTGCACAGCTCGGTGACGCAGCGCGCGCGCTCGAGGCGGCGGCCAAGTCCGAGGTCGGCGTCTCCGACGCGGTAGACGCCGTGGTCTTCCTCGCGAGGCGCATCGCAGCGCGCCCCCACATTGCCGCTACCGGGACGGTGTGACCATGCAGCCCAAGCTCCTCGTGATCGACGACTCGCACGACATCCACTCGCTCCTCGAGGTCCGGCTCCGGCCCGAAGGGCTGCGCGTCCACCACGCGCACGACGGCGAGCAGGGCGTGAAGATGACCGAGGCGCTCCTGCCCGACGTCATCCTCCTCGACGTCGAGATGCCCGAGGTCTCCGGCTTCGACGTGTGCCGCAGGCTCAAGGCCGACCCGCGGACGTCCGGCATCCCGATCATCTTCCTGACGGGCGCGTCCGACGTCGACACGAAGGTGCACGGCTTCGATCTCGGCGCGGTCGACTACGTGACGAAGCCCTTCGAGCCGGCCGAGCTCCGCGCCCGCGTCCGCGCCGCGCTGCGCACGAAGCGCTACCAGGACCTGCTCGAGACGCGCGCCTCGATCGACGGGCTCACCGGGCTCTCGACGCGCCGCTGCTTCGACGAGCGCCTCGCCGCCGAGGTCCAGCTCGCGAACGTCGAGCGCCGCTCGCTCTCGCTCGTCATGCTCGACGTCGACCACTTCAAGAGCCTGAACGACACGTACGGGCACCCGTTCGGCGATCGCGTCCTCCAGTCGCTCGG
>DASYCF010000173.1:0-4486 GCA_036500365.1 Byssovorax sp. | reverse complement strand
GCGTGCCCCTTCACGTCGACCTCGACGCGCTCGAGCGTCACGCGCGGCGCGGTCACGTCGGCGCCGATGAAGCGCTGCGTGTCGAGGTCCTTCGCGTCGACGTGCACCGCGAACGCGGGGCCCTGGCCCTTCGACTTCGCGCCGCCCTCCGCGTGCGCGTCGACCTCGCCCGTGACACGCACGACGTCGGGTCCGGCCGCGAGCGTCGCCGTGAGCGTGAGCTTGTCGGCGGGCCCGGCGGCGCCGATCTCGATCTCGACGTCCTTCGAAAGGAGCCGCTTGCCGGCGAGGCCGTCGAGCTTCTCGGCGTCGACCTTGAGCCCGGCGATCGAGGCGCGCTGCTCGCCGTCGAGGCCCTTCGCCGACGCGTGGCCGTGGATCTCGACCGCGTGCAGCGCGAGCGCGCCGACGTCGAGCGCGCCGAGCTCCGCCGTGACCGCGCCGCCCTCGCCGACGTGCAGCGTGAGCGGCGCGATCGACAGCGGGAACCCGCGCGGCGGCGAGCCCTCGGCCGTGAGCTCGACCGCGGCGCTCGTCGGTCCGATCGTCACGTCGCCCCCCGTGAGGCCGATCGCGACGCGCGCGGCCGTCGCGAGCTTGCGCAGCGCGACGCCGCCGCCGCCGGGCGCGTCGACGGCCGCCTCGAGCTCGATCTTCGGCGCGGCGAGCTCGAGCGCGCGCCCCGGCCCGGCGGCGATCGAGGCCTCGACGTGGGTCACCGCGAGCTCGGCGTGCGCGCCGCCCTCGCGATCGACGATCACGCGCGCGTCGTCGACGACGAGCTCGGACACGACGAGGCGCCCGGTGCTCGGCGGCGGCTTCGGCCTCGGCTTGGTGGTCGGCTTCGACTTCGGCTTCTTCAGCTTGTCGAGGTTGGTCGACCCGTCGGCGGCGACGACGACGTGCAGGCGCGCGCCGCGGACGACGAGCCGCGAGAGCGTCGGCGCGGAGCCCGTGAGCGTCGACCACGCGGGCGCGCCCGAGAGCTCGTCGAGCGACGCGATCTCGGCGCCGCCGGCGTCCTTCAGGACGACCTTCTTCAGCGCGAGCTTGCCGAAGAGCGCGTAGTCGAGCTCGCCGATCGTGAGCGTGCCCGTCATCGACGCGTCGGCCACGCGCTCGACGCGGCGCTTGACCCACGCGCGCCCCGGCCCCGTGTGCAGCGCGCCGACCAGCAAGACGAGCGCGCCGAGGGCCGCGAGCGCGACGCGCGCAGCCCAGCGGAGGACGCGCGCGCGCAGCGGTCGCACCGGCCCGTCCCCTCCGCTCATCCGCCCATCCCGGGGCGCGAGCGTAGTACACGCGGGCGCCGCGCCGAGCGCGGAGGCGCCGATCGCGCGCTGTGCCGCGCATTCACCCTGTGTCCTGACCTTCACCATCGCGCTCGCGGGGCGGGGTCGGCGGGGCGACGTTGCGCGGCGAATCGCATGCGGACCGGCGCCTCGTGCAAGCTCGGCGCCAGCTCCCTGCGGCGCGTGCGCGCGGGCGGCGCGCGTGGCAGGACGACGCGCATGAAGGGCCTCCGCGTCGTGGTCGTCGATCACACCGACGTCGGTCGCGGCCGCGCGCGCCCCGGCCTCGGCGGAACCGACGGCACGTCGCGCGAGGCGATCGGCCTGACGCCGATCTGGGAGGCGGGCGCCGCGCTCTACGAACGCGCGGGCGTCGCCGACGCGGCCGAGTCGGTGTCAACTTGGCGCGAGGCGCTGCGCTTCGCGATCGACGCGGCGGAGCGAACGGGGCGACCGATCGCGTCGTTGCAGGCGTGGGGACACGGCGGCTTCGGCAACATGCGCCTCGGCGACACGCGGCTCGACGTCGCGGCGCTGGGCCGTGCGAGCGCGATCGCGGGCGAGCTCGACGCGCTCCGCGACGCGCTGACGAAGGACGCGCTCGTGTGGCTCCGCTGCTGCAGCGCGTTCGGCGCGCCTGCGGGTCAGGCCTTCGCGGCCGCGCTCGCGGACCGCCTCGGCGCGCGCGTCGCGGGCCACACGCACGTCATCGGCTTCTGGCAGAGCGGCGCACACTCGATCGCGCCGGGCGAGCGCGCGAGCTGGAGCGCGACCGAGGGCGTCGCGCTCGGCGCCGCCGGCGAGGTCGTCGGCGCGAAGGACTCGTCGCCGTTCGCGCCGCGCACCGTGACCGCGCTGCGCACGAAGCTGCCCGCGGGTTGGTAGCCGCGCGGCTCAACGCGGGTCGATCGGGCCGAGTCGCGAAGCGAGGTGCTGGAAGACGACGGGCCACTCGGCGCGAAGGATCGAGTACGTCGCCGAGTCGCGGATCGTCCCGTCGGCGGCCGGGAAGTGCGCGCGCCGCACGCCTTCGAACGACGCGCCGAGCCGCTCGATCGCGGCGCGCGAGCGGGCGTTGCGCGCGTCGGTGATGAACGTGATGCGGTGCACGCGCCACGCCTCGAATGCGTGCCACAGCATGAGCACCTTTTGCTCCGTGTTGACGCGCGTCCGCTGCGCCTCGGGCGCGAGCCACGTCCAGCCGATCTCGGCGGCGTCGAGCGTGTCGGGCGCGGTCGGCGCGTCGGACGAGGAGGCAGGCCACGTCCAGCGCTCGAGGGTGCCGAAGCGCGTCGAGCCGACGACGCGACCGAGCGCCTTGTCGAAGGTCACGAACGGCACCGCGTCTCCCGCGTCGCGCGCGGCGAGCGCCGCCTCGACGTACGCGCGCATCGCGACTTCGCCGTCGGGCACGAACGTGAGCGCGAACGTGTCGCGCCCGCCCGACGCCGCGCGGACGAGGTCGGGCACGTGCGCGATCGACAGCGGCTCGAGCCGCACGCCGGGCCCCTCGAGGGTGAACGTCGGCGGTCGCGGCGGCACGACCTTCCGTAACATCGCTCGCGCAGGGCGCGGTGGACCCGGCATCGGCGCGGCGCTACACGGTCGCGATGGACGAGGCAGCGGGCGACGATGTGGCGTTCAACACGGAGGCGCTGAAGCTGCTCCTCCAGGTCGCGTGGGCGAACGACGAGCTCGACCCGAAGGAGCGCGAGTTCCTCGTGAAGCTCGCGAAGGCGTGGAAGGTCCCCGGGCCGACGGTCGACGAGCTGCTCCTCCGCCTCGACCAGGGCAAGCCCCTCCCCCAGCCCGACGTCTCGCTCCTCCGCACGAAGCCCGACAAGGTGCTCCGCGCGGCCGAGGCGCTGATCGCCGCCGACGGTGTGCGCGACGAGCAGGAGATCGAGTTCCTGACCGAGCTGAAGACCATCCTCGGCGCGGGGTGAGGTCCAGCGGCTGAGGCATGGCCTGCGACCTCGAAGCCACGCTCGTCACGATTCTCCCCCGCGAAGCAACCGCTTGAGAACATCACGTCGCGCCGCCTCGCGAGGGCGACTCTCGCGCTCGCTCATGCCTTGGGCTGCGCGCCCGAACGAGACGAGCTCGCGGCGCGCCCGCGCGGAGAGGTGAAACGCGAGGTGGTCGAGCGCGTCTGCGCGCGACGTCGCCCCCGAGTCCGAGAGCAGGTGCTTCACCTCCGCCACCGTGTCCGGGTGCGGTCCCTGGCCGAGCGCATCGCTGGCGAGACGCTCGCGACGCGGCCCAGCCATGGCCTCCGCCCTCCGTCTGCAGCAGACGGCATCTCCCCAAGATGCTGTTGATGCCCACCCCCGGTCCGTGCTCGGCGCTCCGCGCCTGCGCGCGGCCCGCCCCTCCCAAGTCGCGCGCTGCGCGCGTGCCGGGAGGGGTGCGCCACCGCGATTGCTCACGGCGTCGTCGCCCGACGAATTCCTCGCGGACCGCCCGGCCCAACCGGCAACGACCTGTTCTGGGCGTGGTTGAACCCAGCCGCCGCAGTCCGACATAGCGCGCAGCACGTGAAACCGCAGATCTATATGGCCGCGCCGCGCCAGCTGATGCTGCTGGCCGATGTTGTGGCGGGTCGGGAGCAAGTCGACCCATGTGCCACCACGGCAGCCCCCCAACGACCGAGCCGATCCAGCAGTGCGACAGATTCCCGGCTGGCGCGGAGCCGCCCTCAGATCCTCGCATGCTCGGACGGCGGGTGCCTACATCACCCGTAGCGCTTGCGCCCGCTGGTTGCCCGCAACGGTATTCGCGAACCAGCAGTCAAAGTCCTGCTTGGCATCAAGTCCGGCGGCACGCCACTTCGCCTCAATTCGCGCAACGGACGGTGGAACCGTCATCCGCCAAGGGACAAATCCTGGGCCTTCATCGCCCACCTCCATCAGACCCCGGTTCAAGATCTCGCGAACAACTTCCAACGTTGCCCTCAGCAGCGATTCTCCCGAGAACCCCGTCGCGCCCTCCACTGCGCGCACTACGATGGGTGAATAGACCCAATCCTCCGAGCCCTGAAGGACGATCTCGTCGATGATCAGATCCACGTTCATGGAAGGTGCACCTTGCTGTTCTTGGCGCCCGACCCCTTGGGCGGGAAAATGTCGATCGTCGGTCCGCCGGAAAGAGAGGTAGGTCGCATTCCGATCCAGGTGCCATCAGGAAGTTCGACC
>DASYCF010000172.1:0-1834 GCA_036500365.1 Byssovorax sp. | reverse complement strand
GATCGAGCGCGTTCGCACGCAGCAGGCGGGCGTCGAGGGCCTCGACGCGCGGGCGCAGCTCCTCGGGCGGCGCGGGTGGCACCGAGACGGCGCTCGCGTTCGCGCACACCTCGGCGCGCGGGAGCTGGCGGATCGCGCCGGCGCCCTGGCGGGCGAGGGTGCTGTCGCCGTTCTCGAGGAGCGTCACCAGGGCCTGGGTGTCGTCGAGCTGGCGGTCGAGGCACGCGAGCCGGACGAGGAGGACGGTCTCGGGCTGCGAGTGCTCGTCGCGGGTGGCGCTGCAGGCGCGCGCGCGCTCGTCGAGCCACGCCCGGTCCCACCGCGCGAGCGCGTCGCTGGCGGCGGGGTCGAGCTTCGTCGTCCACCACGCGGGATGGGAGGCGTCGCAGGGGTCGTCGGGCACGGCGGAGCGCACGTGGTCGCGCCACACGACCGCACCCGCGACGAGGCCGGCGGTGGCGAGGCCGAGCGCGGCTCCGGCGAGCACGCGGCGCCGCGCGCGCGCGGGATCGGCCTCGAGCGCGACGAGCAGATCGGACATCGACGGGTGGCGATCGCCCGGCCGCAGCGACAGCCCGCGGAGGACGACCCGGCGGAGCCAGCCGGGGACGCTCGTGTTCGGCGGCGGCGGGGGAGGGAGCGGGAGCTCGCCGGGTGGGCGGACCTTGAACGGCCGCTCGCCGTAGAGCGCCTCGTACAGCGTGACGCAGAAGCTGAACTGATCGCCGGCCGGGCCGACGGCCTCGGCGCGCTCCGCCTCGGGCGGCATGTACATCGGCGTGCCGAGGACGCTGCCCGTGACCGTGAGGTCCTCGTCGAGCGCGCCGTGGCGCGTGCGGCCCGAGCTGAACGACACCGCGGGGTCGCCGGTGGCGCACGCGAGGCCGAAGTCGAGCACGCGCGCGCGGCCGTCGCGGCCGACGAGCACGTTGTGCGGCTTGAAGTCGCGGTGGACGACGCCGGCGTCGTGGGCGGCGGCGAGGCCGCGGCCCGCCCCGAGGAACAGCGTGACGACGTCGCGCCACGAGCGCGTCCGGGCGGCGAGCCACTGCTGGAGCTGGACGCCGTCGACGAGCTCCATCGCGATCCACACGCGATCGCCGGCCGCCCCGACGTCGAACACGCCGACGACGTTGGGGTGCGCGAGGCGCGCGAGCGCCTGGGCCTCGCGCTGGAGGCGACCCTCGGTGCCGGGCGTCGAGCCGTCGCGGTTCGCCTGCATGAGCTTGACCGCGACGCGGCGATCGAGCTCCGGATCGTAGGCCGCGTAGACGACTCCCATGCCGCCCGAGCCGAGCTTGTCGAGCACGACGTAGCGTCCGACCACGCTGCCGCGCGACAGCTCCGCGGTCTCGGCTGCACGACTCCGTTCACCGCGCGGCGGCTCGACCGCGGTCTCGTCGTCGCGCGTGTCTTCGTCGTCGGATCCGATCACACGAGTGTACTGTGGCGGCTCATTTCTTGAGTGACTTGCAGGCGGCGAGCACGGCCGCGGCCTGCTCGGGCTTGGGCTGGTTCGTCGAGCACTTGTAGGTCTTGCCGCCGATGTCGCGCTGCACGGTCACGAAGTAGTTCGCGCCCATCCCGCCGGTGTTGTCGTACGTGACCGCCCAGCCGTCGGACAGGTTCTCGCTCTTGAAGTTCTTCGGCGAGTAGTCGTTCGCGTCGGTCTTCGCCTCGTCGGCGGTCTGCTTCGTCTTCGCGATCTCGACGGTGAGGACGCCGTTCTCGCCCATCACCATGTCGCCGTCGCCGCCGATCGCGGCGCTGACGTCGCCCGGGAAGTCGATCGACAGGCCGGTCTTGGGGAGCTTCGTGGCGGCGGCCTCGACGG
>DASYCF010000171.1:0-2196 GCA_036500365.1 Byssovorax sp. | reverse complement strand
GTGTGGCCGATGATGACCTCGTCGATGTCGGTCTGCGCGAACTTCTTCGGCTTGATCTTGTGCTCCTGCGACGCGCCGAGGAGATCGTAGAGGAACGCGACGTCGAGCTTGAGCACCTCGATGAACTCGACGCAGCCGCGGTTCGCGACGTTGAACTCGCCGTCGAAGTTGAACGCGCGCGGGTCGCTGTCGCTGCCGTACTCGGCGATCTTGCGGTAGTTGATGTCGCCGGTGAGCTCGGTCGAGTCCTGGTTCTTCTCGTCCTTCGGCTGGAACGTGCCGATGCCGACGCGATCCTTCTCGCTGAGCACGAGGCGGCGCACGCGCACGTGCTGCATCACGCGAGACCAGTCGCCGCCGTACTTGTCGATCAGCTTGTTGAAGATGAAGCGGCACGCCGGGTCGAGCTCGCCGTCGACGCGCACGGAGAACTGCGGCGTGGACAGGCCGAGCTGGTCGATCGCCTTCGCGCGCCACGCGACCGGGATGAGGCGGAGCGGCTCCTCGTGCATCGGGCACTTGAAGCGCGCGCTCTCGGCGCCGGCCATGCCGACGTCGTCGAGGTTCACCCAGTCGAACGTGTAGAGCGCGCCGTCGGGCGTGGTCGAGTAGTGCTCGAGGCCCTTCTTGAGCAGGCGCGCGATGGTCGACTTCGACGAGCCGACGGGGCCGTGCAGCAGGATGACGCGCTTCTCGGGGCCGTAGCCCTCGCTCGCGGCGCGCAGCACGTGGACGAGGCGCATGAGCGGGATGTCGAGCCCGAAGATCGCGTCGTGCCCGTTCGCGCCTTCGTCCTTGAAGAAGTTGTAGCGGATGAGCTTCTTCTTGTTGTCGGTGTACTCCTCGATCCCGTAGCGGATGATCATGTCGTACGCGCGCTGGAACGCGTTGCGCGTGACCTCGGGGGTCTTGCGGACGACGGCGAGGTAGTCCTCGAACGAGCCCTCCCACGCGAGGTCGCGATACAGGGCGAAGTCCTGCATCTGAGCGATCTGGTCGACCATTCCGCCACGGACCTCTGCCATGTGCTTGCTCTCCTCGTGCGCGCGATGCCGATGACCCTCGGGGCGCGCCGCAGCGCCCGAGCTTACATCAGGCCAGGCGGTCGCGCTCCCGCGGACAGCGCGAGTCGGCTACCGCGTGCACGCGGCGTCGGCCGCGGCCGGAGCGCGCGCCGACGCGCCGCGCGGATCCCACACGAGCGCGCCCTTCTCGACGACGCCTGGCCACGAGTCGACGTAGTGGCTCGGCTCGCCGGGGCCCGACACGTCGACCCAGAAGGCGTGGCCCGTCCCCGGCTTGCGCACGTCGACGTGCACGAACTTCGAGTTCGGGTAGTAGCCGCAGCCCACGTCGTCGAGCGTGCGGCAGAACGAGAACAGCGAGGCGTTCGGGATCCCCTGCACGAGGATGTCGATGGCGCGCGCGTCGGAGTGCAGGCTGTGGTGCGAGCCCGGCTTCTCGTTCGGCTTCTTCTGTCGGTAGCCCGAGAAGACGTACACGGTGCGCCAGGGGAACGCGTCGGAGATGCGCTGGAGCGCCCAGAGGAGCCGCGGGTTCACGACGCGCACGCCCGGCGACCACTCGCCGTGCAGCATCGACGCGGCGTCGGGCTCGTCGGGCAAGAGGTCGCCGGGGCGCGGCGCCTCGGGCAGGCGCATCATCACGGTGAGGCGATCGAGCGCTTGCGGGGCGACCGCGCCGTCGCAGCGCACGAGCTCGAACGAATCCGTCTCGGCCCCATAGCGCACGAACTGCACGGGCCTGCGGCGGCATCGCCAGTCCGGCTTCGGCTTGAGCGGGCGGAGCGCCCACACGTCGTCGAACCCGTTCGACTTGAAGGACACACCGGTCGAGTCGATGCTGTCGGGGAAGAAGCCGGGCAAGACGCGCTGGAGCCAGGCGGGCGCCTGCTCGGGCTCGAGCATGAGCGGCTGCTCGACGCGCGCGGGCTGCGGCTCGAAGCCGAACATCGGCTCGGCGCGGGCGAAGCGCGCGAGCTGCACCGGCGCCGGGGTTCCCTCGGAGCCGGCCCACGAGAGCGACCACCACGGCTCGCTGTCCCACCGACCCCACGGGCTCGCGAGGTACGTGCGCATGGGCCCCGGGCGCTCGACCGACGCGTCGTGGAACGGAGCGAGCAGCGTGATCCGCGCGGCCGCCGCGTCGTCGAGCTGGAAATTCCAGAGCTTGGGC
>DASYCF010000170.1:0-7148 GCA_036500365.1 Byssovorax sp. | reverse complement strand
GATGCCCGCGTCGAAGTACGTCGATCACGACGTCATTCAGATCCAGCCTGGCGAGGCGTTCACGGTCGCCGGGACGGTCCAGGGCGATCGCCTCGTGCACGTGCACCGCGTCCCGTTCGCGCCGCAAGCGAAGGACACATTGACGATCTCGTTCAAGCAAGAGGGCGACATGATGATGCTCATCGTCGAGAGCGGGTTCTCGCGCGCCGTGACCTACACGACGGAGATGCAGGTCCCCGACCGGCCGGCGCCCCTCCACACGAGCGCGTGCCCCGTGCGCGCGAAGCTCATGACGACGGAGAGCTGGCCGCATCCGATCTTGTCGATGTTCGTCAAGGACTTCGCGCTGCTGCCCGCTGGCGGCAGCGCGCCGTGCAAGTAGGCGGCGATCCCGCCCTGCCCCGCGGCGCTTCGTTGCTCGCGATCGTCGACGCGCCGAGGATGTCGAGCGAGCCCTGCGGCGCGTTCGCCGAGCGCGGTCGCGTGACGTCAGCGCAGGGCGTGGGCGTGCTCGGCCGTCACGGCGCGCGTGGCCCGATCGAGGACGAGGTGCACGACGTGACGCCCCGCCTAGGTGACTGGTCGGCAATCCGCAACGCGTTGAGGCCGCTGGTGCCGGCGGTGCTACGTCACGTGGAGGTCGAGGGAGGAGTGGGGATTTTCTGACGTCGCAGATGCTGTGCTCGTCGGCGGCCTCGTCTCGAGACCAGGCACGTCGTGTCTGGCAGGCGGATCGACGGCCTCACGGCCGGTCAGGCGGCCCATCCGCAGCCGGCGTGGCGGACGCCGAGGGTGATCGACGTCGCTGCGCTGCCGCGGTCGCTGCGCTGGCTCGACGTCGGCCAAAATCGCCTCGCGCCCGAGGTGGTCGCCGAACTCCGCGCCGCGCTCCCCGACTGCAGGATCGAGAGCTACGGGCAGACGCCGTGAGCTGACGGCGGAGACGCAAACCGGCCCGCGTCGTCGTCCCACCGCAGCTGCGCTTGGTTCGCGCGGACCCACGCGAGGGCCTCGAGCGGCGCGGTGCCGGCGTGCAATCCGGCGGGAAGCGGGAGCAACCGATCGACCGCCGGCGCGACGCCGCGGTTGGCGGCGAGGGGAAGCGATCCGAGCCCGTCCCGTGGCGCGACGACGACGAGCAGCCCAGCCGCCCGCGCGCTGCGCTCGCCCCGGGAGAGGAGCCGCTCGCGTGAGCCGCGCCGCGACCTTCCTCGCGTTCGCCGAGCGCCTTCGCGTGAAGCTCTCGCGCGGTCAGCGCGTCGCCGCCGCCGTCGCGTTCGACGGCGTGGACCCGCGCGACTTCGACGGCGAGGACGCGGACACCGCGCGCGCCATCTTCGGCGAGGTCGCGACTGTGCCGCCCGAGGCGCGGAGCACGGCCGTGTTCGTATGCGGCGCGCGCGCCGGGAAGACGTCGCTCTTCTGCGCGCTCCGCGCACTTCACCTCGCGCTGACGGTTCCCGTCGACGGCCTCGCGCCAGGCGAGCAGGCGTTCGTCGTGATCGTCGCGCCCGATCTCCGTCTCGCGCGGCAGTGCCTCAGCTTCGCGAAGGGCCACGCGAAAGCCGACGATCGGATCCGCCGATGCGTGATCGGCGAATCCGCTGACGGCTTCGTGCTCGCACGCGACGGCCGCGAGGTGTCGGTCGAGTGCCTCCCCGCGACGCGCGGCGGCTCGGCCGTGCGCGGCCGCACGCTGCTCGGCGCCGTGCTCGACGAAGCCGCGTTCTTCCGCGACGAGTCCGCGATCGTGAACGACGCGGAGCTGTACCGCGCGCTCTTGCCCCGCATCGTGGCGGGCGGGCAGCTCGTCATCGCGTCGACGCCGTGGGCTGAGGAGGGTTTGCTGTATGAGCTCCACGCGGCGCAGTTCGGGGCGCCGCGCTCCGCGATCGTCTGCCACGCGCCGACGCTCGCGATGCGCGACGACGTGATCCTGCGCGCCCGCGTCGCCCTCGAGCGCGTGCGCGATCCCGACAACGCTGCGCGCGAGTACGACGGGACGTTCTTCGCGTCGGGCGCGTCGTCGTTCTTCGACCCGCAGACGGTCGCGGCCGCGTTGCACGACGTCCCGCTGCCGATGCCGCCCGACCCGAGCGCGGTCGTGTTCGTCGGCGCCGACTTTGGGTTCCGCTCGGACGCTTCGTCGATCGTCGTGGCGCAACGCGTGGGGCCCGTCGTCGTCGTCGCCGACGTGCACGAGCTCCGGCCTTCGAAGGGCGCGCCGCTCCAACCGAGCGCCGTCGTCGACGCGTTCGCGCTCGTCGCGAAGCGCTACGGCGCGACGAGCATCGCGGCGGACCTCCACTACTCCGAGAGCGTGCGCGAGCTCCTCGCGCGGCACGGCCTCGGGCTCGTCGCGCTGCCGAACGGAGCCGAGGGCAAGGCGGCGCAGTACGTCGCCGCGCGCTCGCTCCTCCGCGAGGGCAAGGTGAAGCTGCCGAACCACGCGCGCTTGCTCGCGCAGCTAAAGGCAGTCGTCGCGAAGCCGACCTCGGGCGGCGGGCTCGCGATCTCGTCGCAGCGTCGCGCGAGCGGCGGACACGGCGACGTCGCGAGCGCGTGCGTCGCGGCCCTCTGGCGCGCGTCGTCGTATCGCCCGCCGCCCGACTACGCCGGCGTGCTCCACGTGCGCACCGGCCGCACCCTCGGCGCCGTGCCCGCCGTCGTGCACACCGTGGGGGGAGAGGTCGTGCGCGACGGCAGCGTGCACGCGGCGGGGCTTCGCGCCGTGCTGACCACGGCGGTCGACGCCGGGGCGCAGCGGGCCGCCGATGGTAGACACACACGTGTCCTCCTCGCTCGTGGACGCGCTCGGTGGCGCCGTGAGGACGAGGGGCAGACCAAGGCCTTTCGCGGCCACACGCCGATCGCCCAGCCTTGCGACCCCGCGACGGGCACAACGCGTGGCCCCGCACGCACCGACCCGTTGACGGGTAGCACCCAGTGTGATGCCGTGGCGAATGGCGCGCCTCGTCGTGCGCACGGGAGGGTCAAGACATGCGTGTAGTTCTAGAACGTTTGGTTCGGGCGGGAGGGGTGGTCCTCATCGCGTGGGCATGCGGCTGTGGCGGCTTGTCGCTCGTCGTCAAGCCGCCCGTCGTGAGCAAGTGCCAGAGCGCAGGGCTTCGCGGCTGCGACGATCTCGCCGACGGGGTGATCGACTACCTCGAGGGGGAGAAAGAGACGGCGAAGGGCAAGGTCGTCAGCGCGGCGTCGAAGAACGATCCGAAGAAGATGCGCGAGTTCGCGGTCGCGTTGAAGGCGTTGGCCGACCTCCCGGGGCTTGGCGACAAGGGGGACTCGATCCGCGAGCTTGCCGACCTGCTCTCGCCAGGGGCGAACGAGCCGCTCAAGCAGAAGGAACCGAACGAGAAATCCTCGGAGACGCAGACGCGCCCGGCCGCGGCGCCCAAGGCTCAAGGCCCAGAACGTGCGTTCACAGCCGATAGCGATCCTGCGCGCCTCCTGTTCGGAACCGTCCGACCCACCACGGGCGCGCACGAGCGCTGCGACGGCGAATCGACCCTCGAGGCATTCTGCAAGGCGGCGCAGCGTGGGCCGTTCATCGTAACGGACGTCGTGGCTACGGGGCCGTGCGGCGGCGAGGCCTCGGTCGGCGCGAAGTCCGCGGACACCGGCGCGATCGAGTGGTTCGTGGACACCGCCTCACCGTTGCACGGGAGTCGGTTGCTCGTCACGGCGAACGACGTCCTCGTCGTGGGCGCAGTGCCAGCAAAGGGGCATGTACATGTCGAGGACCGATGCTCGGTGGCCTGGTTCGGCTTCAAGCCGTACGAGCCCGCTAAGGCGACCGACGACGCGGATGATGATGGCGACGGCGAACCGGACGAGAAGCACAGCCGAACCGGGGGCGACAAGGCGAAGCCGCACGCGAAGGACGAAAAGGACCACGAATCGGGACAAGACAAGAACGCGCACGACAAGAAGAAACAGTCGAAGCCAGATGAGAAGAAAGACGAGAAGAAGAAGCGGAAGTGACGCCGCGCGCGTTGCACGACGTCGTCACGATCGCTACACTACACGTCATGACGACGTCGACCGAGACGCGCACCACCTACTTCAACTGCCGGATCGCACCGACCGAGGTCGCGAAGCTCCACGCGATCGCCGAGCACTACGGCGTCAGCGCGAGCGACGTCGTGCGCATGTTCATCCGCGAGCGCCACCGCGAGCTGTTCGGGGTCGAGCCCGCGGCCGACGCGAAGCGCGCCCCTCGCGCGCGGAAGGCGGCGAAGTAGCCGTGGCGGCGCGCAGGACGAAGCCCCGCACCGGGACGGTCGAGTACGTGGCCGCGGGCGCGAACGAGGCGCAGGGCCACTACAAGGTGCGCGTCACGACGAACGCCGGGAAGCGGCCATGGATCCACCTCGACCCGTCGCCGAAGAGCCCGCAGGCCGAAGCGCGCGCCCGTGAGACGGCGGCGCACTACTCGGAGCGGTACGCGATCGAGAAACTCGAACCCGTCGAGAAGCCGAAGCCGGGCGCACCTCCTACCGAAGGCGAGACGTTCGAGGCGTGGGCGGAGCGGTGGTGCAAGTCGCGCGAGGCGAAGGGGCACACCACGGTTGCCGACGATCGGGGTCGCCTGCGCAAGTGGATCACGCCCGCGTTCACCGGCAAGCCGATGACGACGATCACGCGCGATGACGTCGAGGCGCTGGTCGAGGCACTCGACGGCAGGATCGTCAGCGGGGAGCTCGCGTGGCGGTCGGCGCGCAATGTGTGGGCGTTGGTCTCGAAGGCGTTCTCGGACGCGTGCGCGGCGAAGGATCGGAGCCTGCGCACGCTGCGAGAGAACCCGGCGCTTGGCGTGCGTCCACCCGACCGCGGCGAAGACAAGGCGAAGGCGTACCTCTTCCCGAGCGAGTTTCTGGCGCTCATGTCGTGCGCGGCGATCCCGGTCCCCTGGCGGCGCGTCTACGCGATCTCGACCTACCTCTATTCACGCGCCGCCGAGGTGCGCGGCCTCGCGTGGGAAGACGTCGATCTCGACCACGGTCTCGTGCTGATCCATCGCACGATCGATGACGACGGCGTCGTCAGCTCGACGAAGGGAATGGCGGCGCGCCGCTTCGCCATCGAGCCGACGCTCTTGCCGATGCTCCGACGCATGTACACGGCGGCCGGCGGCGTCGGTTCCGTCGTGCCGCACATGCCGACCGAGAAGCACCTCGCGCCCATGCTTCGGCGGCACCTGCTCGCCGCAGGCGTCAACCGGGCGGAGCTGCATGCGAACGACCGCACCCGCAAGCGGCTGCGCTTCCACGATCTCCGCGCGACCGGGCTTACGTGGCTCGCGATCCGCGGGGACGGCCCTCTCCAGATCAAGCAACGCGCCGGGCACAAGGCATTCACGACGACGGAGGGCTACATCCGCGACGCCGAAGCGGTACGCGAAGGCTTTGGCGACGTCTTCCCGCCGCTGCCCGCCGAGGTCGAATCGTCCGATGAATCGTCCTTACGGGTCGGCGGAAACGGCCATGCCTACGTAAAGATTAGGGAAAATCAGTCGAAGAGGCGGGATTTGTCGCGATGTCTCCCGGCCGAGGGCAGGGAGATACGCGTTGATACCGCCTCGCCGAATCGAGCTCGCCCCAGCGAGGCGGGATTTGTCGCGATGTCTCCCGGCCGAGGGCCGGGAGACACGCGTTGATACCGCCTCCCCGAATCGAGCTCGCTTCGCGAGCTCGGTCGGGGAGGCGGGATTTGAACCCGCGACGACGAGCACCCAAAGCTCGTGCACTACCGGACTGTGCGACTCCCCGAGAATCTACAGCTGGATCGCCGACAAACTAGCCCACGACCCCCGCCCCGGCAACGCCAGCGCGCCCGCACCTATCCGCGGCCCCAGTCGGCGGCCATCAGCGCGGCGAGGACGACCACGAACGCGAGCGTCGCCAGCGCGATCGCCGTCACGACGAGGCGCCCCTCGCGCTCGGTGAGCTTCCTTCGAACGAGCTTGCCACCCGCCTCGCCGCCGCGCGCCGGGCGGCCGCGCTTCTTCGCGCCCTCGATCGCCTCGATCCTCCCGGCGGCGGCGACGGCGCCCTCCCCGCCGAACGGCGCGAGCTTCTCGGCGAACGCGGCGAGGGACCTGTGCCGGTCGCGCGGCCGCTTCGCCAGCGCGCGCAGGACTACGGCGTCGAGCTTCGCTGGCACGTCGGACCGCGCGAGCCGCAGCGACGGCGCGGGCTGGGTGCAGAGCGCCGCGAGCACGGCCGCCGGCGTCCGCCCCTCGAACACCGGCTTGCCCGTCAGGAGCTCGCAGAGGACGAGCCCGAGCGCGTGCTGATCGCTCCGCCCGTCCACCTGCTTCGTCGAGCGCACCTGCTCGGGCGACATGTAGCGCGGCGTCCCGAAGCGCGCGTCCGTCTGCGTCATCGACCCGCGCACGTCGCGGAGCTCCCGCGGCACCTTCGACAGCCCGAAATCGAGCACCTTGACGACGCGGCGCCCGTCGGCGGTGCGCGAGAGGAACAGGTTGGCGGGCTTGAGGTCGCGGTGCACGAGGCCGGCGGCGTGCGCCGCGGCGACGCCCTCGCACGCCTGCAGGATCAGATCGACCGCCTCGCCGACGGGCAGGCGACCGCGCGCGGTGAGCTCCTCGGAGAGGTCGCGGCCCTCGAGCAGCTCCATCACGAGGAACGGCGAGCCGTCCTCCGCGCAGCCGACCTCGGTCACGCCGACGACGTGGTCGCGCGGCAGGAGCTCGCCGATCCGCGCCTCTTGCAGGAAGCGCTCGAGCGGCGTCCCGCGCCGCCGCTCCCAGGCGAGCACCTTCAGCGCCACGCGCTCGCCCGTGGCGACCTCCTCCGCCTCGTACACGGTGCTCATGCCGCCGCGGCCGATGACGCGCGTGAGCAGGAAGCGGCCCTGCGCGAACACGTCCCCGAGCCGGAGCTCCGCGGGCACGCGCGCTCACCCGATCCGCGCGACGGGCGCGCTCATCGATCTTTCGGCGCGCCGAGGTGCTCGACGAGGTAGTCGACCACGCGGTGCGACGCGTACACGCGCGCTGCCGGGCTGCGATAGCCATGGCGCTCACCGGGGAAGACGAACAGATCGAACGGCTTGTCGGCCGCGACGAGCGCGTCGACGAGGTTCGCCGTGTTCGCGAAATGGAC
>DASYCF010000169.1:0-1931 GCA_036500365.1 Byssovorax sp. | reverse complement strand
GGACCTCGCCGTCAAGCACGCCGTCTTGAAGGAGGTCGAGGCGGCGGCGCGCCCGTCGACCGTGTTCGCGTCGAACACGAGCTCGATCCCGATCACGAAGATCGCGGCCGGCTCGAAGCGCCCCGAGAACGTGGTCGGGATGCACTACTTCAGCCCCGTGCACAAGATGCCCTTGCTCGAGGTCATCCGCACGAAGCAGACCTCCCCCGAGGTCGTCGCCACGGCGGTCGCGATCGGCAAGCGGCAGGGCAAAACGGTCATCGTCGTCAACGACGGCGTGGGCTTCTACACGAGCCGCGTCCTCGGCCCGATGATGAACGAGGCGAGCTACCTGCTCGTCGAGGGCGCCGGCGTCGAGGAGATCGACCGCGCGATGACCGCGTGGGGCTGGCCCGTCGGCCCCGTGACGCTGCTCGACGAGGTCGGCATCGACGTCGCCGCGCACATCGGGCCCATCATGGTCGAGGCGTTCGGCGAACGCATGAAGCCGCCGCCCACGATGGAGAAGCTCGTCGCCGACGGCCGCAAGGGCAGGAAGAACGAGAAGGGCTTCTACCTCTACGGCGCCGCCGCGAAGGAGCTCGGCAAGGGCAAGCACGTCGACCCGTCGATCTACGCGGCGCTCGGCCTCGACACGCCGAAGGGCGAGCGCAAGGCGCCCGTCGTCGCCGAGGAGATCCAGATGCGCTGCTCGCTCCAGCTCGTAAACGAGGCGATGCACTGCTTCGGCGAGGGCATCCTGCGGAGCGTGCGCGACGGCGACATCGGCGCCGTGTTCGGCCTCGGCTTCCCGCCCTTCCGCGGCGGCCCGTTCCGCTACGTCGACGCCGTCGGCGCCGACGAGGTGCTCCGCCGCGTGAAGGGCTACGAGCAGCGCTTCGGCGCCCGCTGGACGCCCGCGCCCGCGCTCGTCGAGCACGCCCAGAAGAAGCAGCGCTTCCACGCCTGAGCACGTCGTGACGGCTGGGCTCCGCGGCGGCGGCGCGCTCGCGCTGTTCGCGGCCTTCGGGCTCGCGTGCGAGTCGCCGCCTGTCGTCCACGCCGCGCGCTCGGTCGCGTCGACGGAGGCGCCCGCGGCGGCGAAGCGGTGCGACCTCGCAGTCGACGTCCGCGACCTCGCGGGGCCGGGCGCGATCGACTGCGGGACCGCGGTGGACGCGTGCGACGCAGCCGCGACGGCGAAGGCGCGCGCATGCATCCTCGACGCGCTGAAGGGCGAGCGCCCGTTCTACGCGAGCGCCCTCGGCCCGAGCATCGATTCGAAGTACGTCGAGGCCTTCGTCGGCCGCCGCGTCGACGGCCGCTTCGAGACGCAGCAGCTGACGTCCGATTACATGTCTTATGCGCAGCCCGACGGCCCGACCTGGTGGGGATCGACGTGCCACCCGCTCGAAGATCTCGCGCCGAAGTGCACGGCCGACCGCTCGTGGGAGCGCGTGGAGCGACTCTCGTCCGCGTGCGCCGCCGTGGTCGACGGCCCTCACGGCGGACCGAGCGTCAAGGTCACCGCCGCATATGGGCTATGGTGCAACGCCCGCGCGGACGGCGACGCGTGCCAAAAGGGCGTCCGCAACGCGAGCACCACCCGGCGATGAGCGGACGCCCCCCCGCGTCGCCGCCCCGCACGAACGGCAGGCTGGCGGGAAGCCGCCCCACGCCACAAGCGACGAGCATCCGAGCCCGCGTCCCGAGCCCGCATCTGAGCCCGAGCCGAGCCCGAGCCCGCGCCCGCATCTGAGCCCGAAGCCGAGCCCGCATCCGAGCCCGAACCCGAGCCCGCATCCGAGCCCGAGCCCGAGCCCGCATCCGAGCCCGAGCCCGAGCCCAATGCCGGTCACTTAGCGTCTTCGCTGCGCGGGCGCCGGGGGTAGGTCTTGTAGTCGTTCTTGAGCGTCCGGGGGTAGCTGCGGTTCGTGCGCCTCGGCGGAAGA
>DASYCF010000168.1:0-5977 GCA_036500365.1 Byssovorax sp. | reverse complement strand
GCGTCGAGGCCGGCGAGCGCGAGGCCCGTGGCGCACGTCGAGCCGACGACGACGTCGCCGCTCGGTTGCACGGCGATCGGGCCGCCGCCCTCGTCGAGCAGGGCCCACACCGCGTCGCCGTTCGGGTCGAGGAGCGCGGTGAAGGTCGCGGGCGTCGTCGACGGCGAGAGCGTGGTCGTCCCGAGATCGAAGTCGCCGACGAGCGAGCCCGTGATCGCGACGCCTGCGTCGCTCGCGGCGACGGCGAGCGGCGTCGGGAACGGGCCCGCCGGCGTCGTGCCAAGCCAGACGACGTGCCCCCGCGCGTCGAGCTCGATGACGTACACGCCCCACTCGGTCGGCGCCGCGCACGAGAAGCCCGACGGGCTCGTCGGGTCGAGCACGGGCTGCGGGAAGCTGCCCGCCTTTGCCCCGTTGCCGTAGTAACCCGAGAAGACGAGCCCGCCGGCGGGGCCCGGTACGAACGGCGTCGCGCCGAGGCAGCCGGCGAAGTCGATCGTCGACGTGCGATCGCCGTCGGCGTCGAGGACGGCGATCGCGTCGTCCGTCGCGGGCCCGTCCACCGGCCCGAAGAGCACGGCGCCGTCGTCGGTCGGTCCCGCGATCCTGCCGTAGCGAGGCTCTTGCACCCAGACGGGGGCGCCGCAGGCGTCGAAGCGCGAGAGGAAATCGAGCTGGTCGTCGGGCGACGCGGTGAGGTGCATCGCGCCGACCTCGACGCTCGCGGCCCAGACCTCGCTGCTGACGACCACGCCGTCGTCGACGCCGACGACGCCGAAGACGAACGCCTCGAGGCCCGTCTCGCCATCGCCATGCGCGGCGTGGAGGGTCATCGCGGTGCTCCACGCGCCGGGATCGTCGGTCGAGCAAGGCGGGGCCGCGCCGCCGGTCGACGACGCGGAAGACGACGACGCGCCGCCGCTCCCGGTGGCTGCCGCTTGCTCGCCGCCTCCGCCGCACGCCGCGAGCCCCGCCACGAGCGCGGCGATCGAAGCGAGGCGGCTCACGCCGATCATGTTGCGGGAGCTGGCGCCCACGGTCGCGCGAAAAATGGGGGACGCGGCGTCTTTCGTCGAGCGTTGCCCTACCGCGACGCGAAGAGGACGTGCGCGAGGATCAGCTGGTCGCGCGCGCCGCCGACGGGGCCTTGGCCGAAGTCGACCGTGCCGAAGCCGAAGTTCTCCACCGCGACGACGACGCCGTCCGGCGTCGGGACGAGGCCCGCCATCTCCAGCTCGCCGCCGAAGACGCGCTGATCGGTCACGGCGCCCCCGACGAGCTCGGCGAGGTAGGTCGCGTGATCGACCGCCGGCGCGCCGGTGAGATCGTGGCCGCCCGAGAACGCGCCCGCGACGAACACCGCGGCGCCGTCCGGGGAGACGGCGATCGCGTCGCCGAAGCCGGCGGCCCGCGTGCAGAGCGACCAAGTCGACGCGCCGGTCGGATCGAGGCGATCGATCGAGAGACCCGTCGCGCACGCGCCGAACGCAGCCGACGAGCCGTCGGCGGCGAGCGCGACGACGCCGCCACCGACGCCCGTCCGCGCCCACACGGCGGCGCCGGTGGCGTCGAGCACGGCGGTCATCGGCGCCGGCGCGTCGACCGAGCCGGTCACGGTGGTCGTGCCGAGGTCGAGGTCGCCGATGAGCGTCGTCGAGATCGCGACGCGCGTCGCGTCGGCCGCGACGGCGAACGCCTCGCTGATCGGGGTCGTCGGGCCGCCGGCAGCGGTCTTGCGCATCCACGCCGCCTTGCCCGACGCGTCGATGGCGACGAGGTACTGCCCGAACGCGGTCGGCGTGGCGCATGAGATGCCCGAGGGGCTCGACGGATCGAGCGTCGGCTCGAGGAGCACGCCCGCTTTGCCCCCGTCGCCGAACGCGCCCGACAGGATGACGAGGCCGTTGGGGCCCGCCGTCGGCGCGCCGTCGAACAGGCACGACGCGTCGACGTGCGCGCTGGCGGTCGCGTCCGACGTGACGGCGTCGAACGTGGTGAGGTCGATGTCGGGCGACGCGCGGAGCAGATCGACGACGAGCGCGGCATCGGCGTCGGTCCCGGCGAGCACGGACTCGATGCCGGGGATCGCGCGGGCCCAGACCGGCGCGCCGCACGCGTCGAAGCGCGCGAGCACGTCGAGGGAACCGGCGGCGGGCGCGGCGAGGTGCGTCGCGCCGACGTCGGCGTCCGCGCCGTCGAGGCGGGCGGCTACCGCCACGCCGGCCGTCGCGGCGACCCCCGCGAACGCCGCGTCGATCAACGCGCCGCGCGACGCCGGCGTGACGGCGATCGCGGTGGTCCACGCCGTGGGCGCGGCGACGTCGCACGAGGGCGCGGCGCCCCCGGCACCCGTCGAAGATGCCCCGCCGCTCGCCGTCGCCGCGACCGGCCCGTCCGCGCACCCGCCGAGCGCGAGCGCGAGCGCGACGACGGCGGCCAGCGGCGCGGGCGAGCTCACGCGGACCATTCTCCCCCCACTCCGGCGCTGCCCGCATGCGCCATCGTCGCGTGGCCTCCTTTTGATTGGAACTTCCGGCGCGCTCGACAATCATTGCGTGGATGGCATCGCGCTGGCGTGGGACCGCGGCGTCGGTCGTGGCGATCGCGATCGCGGCGATGACCGTCAGCGTGTTCGCGCAGCCGAGCGGCCAGGTCGAGCACGAGTTCCTGCCGCCCGACCCGAGCGAGGACGTGTCGTTCGCGGCGACCACGCTCGACGGCGACCTCCCCGCCGCCATCCAGACGCCGAGCGGCGTGGCGACCGCGCCCGACCCGCGCAGGCCGCCCGTCGCCGACCACGTGTACGGCGGCGCGACGACGGACGACAGCCCCGACTCGACGTACGAGCCCGACCGCGACACGCGCCGGCCGCGCGTCGAGAACTACGACGACCCGTTCTCGCCCGCGACCGCGCCGTTCAAGCGCCTCCGCGCGTACGACGCCGTCGACGACGACTACTCGCTCCGCGTGCGCGATCGGACGCTGCGCGTCGTGCCCGTCGGCGGCGCGATCGGCGCGGGGGACGAGCCGTTCTACGGCGACATGTCGGTCGACCTCGTGCCCGATTTGCCGGTGCGCATCCCGACCGTCGGCCCCGGCGCGCGGCTGCTCCGCATGCACGCGAACCCCGAGGTGCCGCTCGAGATCGTGCGCGACGGCGCCGACAACTGGTTCGTGCGCGCGAACGCCCGCGCGCGCGTGCGCCTCGTGCTCGAGATCGCGATCCCGCGCGCCGTCTTCGGGAGCGAGGTCGCCGACGTCGAGTGGGCGGAGCTCGATCGCGTGCTCGGCCCGCACCCGGGGCACGTCGCGTCGTTCAACGAGGTCGCCGCCGCCGTGAACGTGTCGCGGCAGGTGCGCCCGCGTGAGGCGGTGAAGCGCCTCGTCGCGTACTTCCGCGCGTTCGAGCCGTCCGACGATCCGCCGCGCGGGCGCACCGACATCTACCTCGACCTCGCGCTCTCGAAGAAGGGCGTGTGCAGGCACCGCGCGTTCGCGTTCCTGGTCACGGCGCTCGGCCTCGGCATCCCGGCGCGCATGGTCGTGAACGAGGCGCACGCGTGGGTCGAGGTCTTCGACACGAAGGTGTGGCACCGCATCGATCTCGGCGGCGCCGCGGCGAACCTCGATCTCGCGTCCGATCCGGAGAAGCCCTCGTACGTGCCGCCGCCGGACCCGTTCGCGTGGCCGCAGACGCGCGACTCCGGGCAGGACCTCGCCGATCGCGCGCACCAGCAGCAGCGCAGCGCGACGAGCGGCGATCCGTCGTCGAGCACGCCCGACCCGTCGTCGACGGCGAGCGCGCCAGCTCCGTCGACGAGCGGCGCGCCGCAGGTCGAGCCCGACACGGGGCCGAAGCCGCCGCCCGCGGAGGTGACCATCGGCGCGATCGACAGCGACGCGCGGCGCGGCCTGCCGCTGCACCTCCAGGGCCAGGTGAGCTCGGCCGGGGCGGCGTGCGCGCACGTGCGCGTCGACGTCGTGCTCATCGGCCCCGGCGTGCCGCAGGGCGCCGTCGTCGGGTCGTTGTCGACCGACGATCGCGGGCGCTACGACGGCGCGATCGTCATCCCGCGAGACTTCGCGCTCGGCGACTACGATCTCGGCGTGGCGACGCCGGGCGACGCGCGCTGCGGAGCCGGCAAGTCGAAGCCGTGAGCGGCGGCGCGTTCGACCCGCCGCGGATCGGCGTCGGCGGCGCGGTGATCGAGCGCGACGCTGCGGGCGAGCTCTGCGTCCTCTTGATCCAGCGGGGCAACCCGCCGCGCAAGGGGTCGTGGTCGATCCCCGGCGGCCGGCTCGAGGCGGGCGAATCCATCGTCGCCGCCGTCGCGCGCGAGCTCCTCGAGGAGACGGGCCTCGTCGTGCGCGTCGGCGCGCTGATCGAGGTCGTCGAGGTGCTCGAGGCGCCGCACCACTTCGTCGTCCTCGACTACGCGTGCGCCCGGATCTCGGGCGACGTGCGCGCCGGCGACGACGCGGCGGACGCGGCCTTCGTGCGCGTCGACGACCTCGCCGCGTACCGCGTGACGGAGGCGGTGCTCCGGATCGCGCGGCGCGCGGCGGCCCTGGCCGCTGCTACTTGAGCAGCTCGTCGATCTCGGCCTTGATCTTGTCTTCCTCGCCCGCCTCGTAGCCGGCGTGGAGGTGCCGCACGACGCCGGCCTTGTCGATGATGAAGCTCGACGGCATCTTCGGCGGCTTGTAACGATCGGCGACCTTGTGGTCCTTGTCCCAGACGATCGCGAACTTCACGCCCGTGTCGTTGGCGAACTTCACGAGGTCCTCCTTCTTCGCGCCGTCGGCCTCGTCGACGCTGACGCCGAGGACGACGACGTCGCCCTTGTACTGGTCGGCGAGAGCTTGATACTTCGGGAACGACTTCTTGCAGGGCTCGCAGAACGTCGCCCAGAAATCGAGGATGACGACCTTGCCCTTCGCTTCGTCGAGGGTCTTCGGGCCGGCGCCCGTCACGAACTCGGCCGTGAACGTGGGCGCAGGCGAGCCGATGAGGCCGCTCTGCGCGCTGGTCGCGTCAGCCGCGCCTTCGCCGCCGGCGCACGCCGCCGCGCCGAGCGCGAGCGCCGCGAACGAGGCGAGGCCGAGGATCCTCCGCGCGCGCGCGCCGAGAGACATGTGCATGTACGTGTTCCTGGTCATGGGTCGCGCGGAGCTTACCTTCAATGGCCGAGCGCGGTCATCGACAACGTGGCGCGCGGCGTGCAAACTCGCGGGTCGAAATGAGCCGCGCCTCGCCCCGCAGCGCTCGCGCGTCTCGGACGCCCCGGCCGGTGAAGCTCGCCCTGCTGGCGGCGCTCGCCGCCGCGATCGCCCTCCCCTTCGCGTGCGCGAACGACGTCGGCGACCAGGAGTGCAACGCGACGACGAACCTCGACGACACGACCGACGACTGCCCGTACGGCCCGCCCGGCGGGCCGAAGGTCGACGAGCCGGAGTGCGCGACGGCGCAGATCGCGCCGTCGAGCTCCACGTGCAAGGACGACGCGGGCGCGCCGCTCACGTTCGAAAAGGTCTACGTCGACATGCAGGACTCGTCGCTCGGCGGCGCCGTGTGCTCGGCCGTCGGCGCGTGCCACGGCGGCCCCGACGGCAAGGCCGGCATCGAGCTCGACGACCCGCTCGGCTCGAACGGCAAGGTCGACAAGACCGTCGTCGCGAGCGCCTACAACGTGCTCAAGAGCTACAAGGGCACGCACGACAACGACTACATCAGCGCGACCGATCCAGCCGCCTCGTGGATCGTCTGCAACATCGAGCAGGTCGAGGGCGGCGGGAAGGTGATGCCGCCGTCGCAGCTCCCGCCGATCGCGCCGACGAGCTTCGCCTTCGAGGAGCTCAAGCGCTGGGTCCAGTGCGGCGCGCTGCCGCCGCCGTGAGTGGATCTGAACCGATCCAGGTCGGCACGACTCGATCCAGGACGTGCGGGCGCGGGCGACCTGACATTTGCTGAAAACGA
>DASYCF010000167.1:0-2511 GCA_036500365.1 Byssovorax sp. | reverse complement strand
GCGCCTACCGCGTGCGCGGCGGCGCGATCGAGCAGCTCACGCGCGACCACTCGCTCATCAACGACTACCTGCTCGCGATGCCCGAGCTCACCGAGGAGCAGCGCGCCGAGCTGCCGAAGAACGTGATCACGCGCGCGCTCGGCATGCAAGACAGCGTGTCCGTCGACCTCGTGAACGACGAGCCGCAGGTCGGCGACGTGTACCTCCTCTGCTCCGACGGCCTCAGCGGCATGATGACCGACGAGGAGATCCTCGGCGTCGTCTCGACGACGAGCGACACCGACGAGATCTGCAGCAAGCTCATCCGCAAGGCGAACGACAATGGCGGCGAGGACAACATCACCGCCCTCGTCGTGAAGTTCGTCGACCACCCGGCCGACAGCCAGGCGCTCCCGCCGGCGAGCACGCGCGACCCCGCCCGGACCTCGCAGCCGATGCTCGGCGACGCCCCGAAGTAGCGCGGCTCTCGCGGTCGTTCTTCTGCGGTGCCGCGGTCCTCCGCGGACCGCGGCGCCTGCGCGAGCTACGGCGACGTGTCGCAGTCCTCGAACGCGGCGACGCCGTTCGAGATCGCGCACATCTGCATGCCGTTCTCGACGTCGTCACACGTGAAGCTCACCCAAATCTTCCCGGTGTCGACGAGCTGCTCGCCCGTGAAGAAGAACTTGCAGGGCATGTTGGAGGTGAAGGCCGTGATCGTCTGCGGGGACGCGAAGCTCGCGGTGCCGTTCGCGGGGTTGTCCGCCGTGTTGTCGCCGGAGATCTCGCCGATCGAGATGGTCAGGCTGTAGCCGTTCTGCGAAGCCGAGCCGCTGGCGGTGAAGCCGCCGCCCGAGGCGTAGACCGCGCAGGTGATGTCCGCGCCGTCGGTCCCGTCGATCGAGACCCCGCTCGCGTCGCCGGTGCTCACCTGGCCGACCATGCCGTTGTGCGAGAGCGTGTTGCAGGTCTCCCCGGTCTCCGTGAAGCTTGCTGCCCACCCGCCCTTCGCGAGGACGCCGGTCGCGTCGTCGCAAGCGGCGGTGAAGCAAGCCGCGAACAGCACGAGCGCAGCGATGGGTGCGAGGCGCATGACAAGGATCTCCGGGAGACGAGGGTTCGCTTTCTTCTACCGAATCGCGTCCGCCGAAGCAAATTGCAGCAGCTTCGCCGCTCGGGTTACGCGAGGGCGGACGCGAGATCGGCCCACAGATCCTCGACGCCCTCGACGCCGATCGACAGGCGCACGAGGCCGTCGGAGATGCCGAGCGCGGCGCGGTTCTCGGCCGGGACCGACGCGTGCGTCATGATCGCAGGGTGCTCGGCGAGCGACTCGACGCCGCCGAGGCTCTCCGCGCACGTGAAGACGCGCATGCGCTCGAGCGCCCTCCGCGCGCCGTCGAGGCCGCCCTTCGCCTCGAACGAGATCATGGCGCCGAACGCCGACATCTGCCGCGAGGCGAGCGCGTGGCCCGCGTGGCTCGCGAGGCCGGGGTAGTGGACGCGCGCGACGCGCGGGTGCTCCGCGAGGCGCCCGGCGACGATCGCCGCCGACGCGCACTGCTGTCGCACGCGCACGGCGAGCGTCTTGAGCCCGCGCAGGACCATGTAGCAATCGAACGGGCTGGGGACGGCGCCCATCGCGTTCTGCAGGAAGAGGAGCCGCTCCGCGAGCTCGGGATCGCTCGTGACGACGGCGCCGCCCACGACGTCGGCGTGCCCGTTCAGGTACTTCGTCGTCGAGTGCACGACCGCGTGCGCGCCGAGCGCGAGCGGCCGCTGGAGCACCGGCGTCGCGAAGGTGTTGTCGACGACGAGCCGCGCGCCGCCGCGTCGAGCGATCCCCGCCGCGGCCGCGACGTCGCAGATCTTGAGCATCGGGTTCGTCGGCGTC
This sequence comes from Byssovorax sp., assembly GCA_036500365.1. Taxonomy (GTDB): domain Bacteria; phylum Myxococcota_A; class Polyangia; order Polyangiales; family Polyangiaceae; genus DASYCF01. Next base: position 638 of record DASYCF010000167.1, on the reverse strand, counting down.
TCCATCCACACGAGGCGCGTGCTCGGCCGCATCGCGGCGGCGAGCGCGCCCGCGTCGGCGAGGTCCACGCGCGTCGACTCGACGCCGAGCGGCCGCATGACCTTGTCGAACAGGCGGAACGTGCCGCCGTACACGTCGTCGCCGAGGATCGCGTGATCGCCGGGCGAGAGCGTGTGCAGGAGCGTCGTCGACGCGCCGAGGCCGCTCGCGAACGCGAAGCCGTGTGCGCCGCCTTCGAGCGCGGCGAGGCAGGTCTCGAGGGCGCGCCGCGTCGGGTTGCCGCTCCGCGAATACTCGAAGCCCTTGTGCTTGCCCGGGCCGTCCTGCGCGAAGGTGCTCGCGAGCACGATCGGCATCATCACGGCGCCGGTCTCGCGGTCCGGAGGCTGGCCGGCGTGGACGGCGAGGGTGTCGATCGCGAGCCCGTCGAGCGAAGCGTCTGCGCGCATGGCCGTGCTTTGACGCGCGCGCGCCGCGCCGTAAAGCCGTTTCGCGCTTGGCCTCCCGCGCGTTCGTCAGGTGGCTCGGAGCGCCCGGGCGAGCTCGCGCGCCGACGTGAGCCGCGACGCGCGGTCGAACGCGAGGGCGGCCGTCAGCGCGGCGCGACCCGCGGCCGAGAGGCCCGGGGCGCGGGCCCC
>DASYCF010000166.1:0-4097 GCA_036500365.1 Byssovorax sp. | reverse complement strand
GCGGGCGCTCTCCGCACATACGGGCCCGCTCGCGGCAGCGCCGTGCTCAGCGTGCCTGAGCACGCTTCCGCGCGGCGTCACCGCGATCGGACCCGTCTGCGCGGAGATCGCCTGCGCCTCAGATCGTCGTTCCGAGTTCGGAGAGGCGGGCGTCGCCTCAGATCGTCGTCGCGAGGTTCCAATTGGGACAGGCTGGCAGCAGGCGGCGGCCCGACACGCGTTGAAGTTGGCCCGCGCGCGCGCCGCGCGGTAGCCCGAGGGCGTGAAGCTCCGGGTCCTCGCCGTCGTCCCTGCCGCCGTCCTCGCCCTCGGCCTCGCCGCCGGCGCCGCGCGGGGCGACGCGGCGATGCCGCCGTGCGTGCACTGGTGGGCGGAGTCGTGGATCCGCGCGATCGGCTACGACCACCTCGTCTTCATCGACAACACGTGCCCCGCGCCGGCCGAGTGCTTCATCTCGACGAACGTCGCGCCCGACACGCTCCGCGCCGTCGTCCCCGCCGGCGAAAAGATCGACGTGACGACGTACCGCGCCGCCGTCGTGCGCGGCTTCACGGCGAAGGTCTCGTGCAAGGTGAACCTGCCGAAGCCGCGCCGCACCGACGACGATTGAGCCTTCGAAACGACGAAGCCGCCGCGGCGTTCGTCACGCGCGCGGCGGCTCGTCGATGTTCGATCGCGGTCGATTACGCCTTGGCGACGACGGTGACCTCGACGTTCGCCGAGACGCTCGTCGCGAGGCGGACGACGGCGGTGTACGTGCCGAGCGCCTTGACGGGCTCGAGCTCGATGCGGCGGCGGTCGACGGTGAAGCCCTGCGCCGCGAGCGCGTCCTCGACGTCGCGCGAGGTGACGGAGCCGTAGAGGCGGTCGCCCTCGCCGACGGGCTTCGTGATCGTGACCTTGACGCTCTGGAGCTTCTGCGCGAGCTCCTGCGCCTCGCCGCGCGCCTTCGCGTTCTTCGACTCGACCACGCGCTTCGCGTGCTCGATGCGCGCGACGTTCTCGGCCGTCGCGCTGATCGCGAGGCCGCGCGGGATGAGGTAGTTGCGCGCGTAGCCGGGTCGCACGCGCACGAGCTCGCCCGTCTTGCCGACGTGCGTGAGGTCGTCCGTCAAGACGACGTGGATGTGGGTCGCCATGTGGGTCGTGCTCCTCAGGCCGTGACGGTGAAGGGAAGGAGGGCGATCTGCCGCGCGCGCTTGATGTGCAGCGTGACCTTGCGCTGGTGGAGCGCGCAGTTGCCGCTGATGCGCCGCGGGACGACCTTGCCGCGCTCGGAGATGAAGTACTTGAGCGCCTGCGGGTCCTTGTAGTCGATGACGAGCGCCTTGTCGGCGCAGTACCGGCAGACGCGCTTGCGACCGAGGCGGCGGCGCCCAGGGGCGTCGGCGTTGAGGTCCGGCGCGCGGCCGAAGTCGCGATCGTCGTAGTCGTTGTTGTTGCCGCCGCCCCCGCCGCCGCCGCCGCCGCCCATGCCGCCGCCGCCGCCGCCGTTGCGGCCGCCGCCGTCGTAGCTTCCTCGCGTGTTCATGGTCAGCTCTCCTCGTCCTCTTCGTCCTTGGCTTCTTCCGCCGCGGGGGGCTCGCCGAACGACTCCTCGTGCGGCGTGTGCTCGGGCCGGCGCTCGCCGCGCTCGGGCTCGACGAGGCCGAGCTGGCGCTCGCGCGACTCGTCGCGATCGTCCTCGACCGGCGGGAGCTCGAGGCGCTCCCACTTCACGTCCTCCTCGGCGACCGTCACGCCCTCGGCCTCGACGTCGCTCTGCACGAGCACCGTCTGGTACTTGATGACGGAGTCGGCGAGGCGCAGGTTGCGCTCGATCTCGGCGACGGTCTTGCCGTTGCCGAGGTACTTCAAATACATGTACACGCCGCGCTTCTGCTTGCCGATGTCGTAGGCGAGGCGGCGGCGGCCCCAGGCCTCGACCTTGGTGAGGCGACCGGCCTCACGGCCGACGACGTCGGCGACGCGGGCGCCGATCTTCTCGGCGGAGTCCGCGTCGACGTCGGGCTTCAGGATGTAGATCGTCTCGTATTCGCGGGCGCGGTTGGGCGCCGTGACGGCTCGACTCATGGTTCTCCTCTTGGCCTACGGCCCCGAGGCGCTGCCCCGGAGCGAGGATATGGTCCCGCTTCGCGGGCGCCGCCGACGGCGGGGCTCACGAAAGGGACGCGCGCTCTAGCGCTGCGCGCCGCCGAGGGCAAGCGGCTCGCGCGTCAGCTGGTGCTTGGCTTTGCGGGCGCGGGCGCGGGCTCAGGCACGGGGGCAGGCGCAGGCACGGGGGCGGGCTCAGACACGGGCGCGGGCGCGGGCTCGGGGGCAGGCTCGGGCTCGGGCGCAGGCACGGGGGCGGGCGCGGGCTCGGTGGCAGGCTTCGGGGGCTTGGGGGGTTTCGGCTTTTGGTTGTGGCGGTTCATCGCCGAGGCGAAGCCGCTCCGCGCGACGTCGGTCAGGGCGCGCGTGCAGCGGGTCACGACGTCGGGCAGGGCGGCGCGCTCGTCGGACGTGAAGTTCGCGAGCACGAACGACGCCGTGTCGCCGCGCAGGGTCGCCGGCGGGCGGCCGATGCCGACGCGGACGCGCGCGAACTCGGGCGTGCCGAGGCACTCGATGATCGAGCGCACGCCGTTGTGCCCGGCGTGGCCGCCGCCGACCTTCAGGCGGAGCTCGCCGAAGGGGACGTCGAGCTCGTCGTGCACGACCACGACGTCGCGCACGTCGATCTTGAAGAACGCCGCGGCGGGCTGCACGCACCGCCCGGACTCGTTCATGTACGTGTCGGGCTCGAGCAGCACGACGGGCTCGCCAGCGAGCTCGCCGCGCGCGAAGCGCCCGCCGAACTTTTCGCGGAACGCGTCGGCGCCGATCTTCGCGGCGATCGCGTCGATCGCCATGAAGCCGATGTTGTGCCGATGGCCCGCGTACTCCTTGCCCGGGTTGCCCAGGCCGACGAAGAGGAGCACGCGGTCGCCCGGCTACTTCTTCTTGTCTTCCTTCTTCGCGGGCGCGGCGGCGGCGGCGGCACCGGCGGCAGGCGCGGCACCAGCGGCCGGAGCGGCTCCCGCGGCGGGCGCTGCCGCGGCGGCGGCCTCCTCGGGCGTCTCCTTCTCGGGCGCGGCGACGACGACGATCGTGTGGTCGTCCGGCAGGCGGACCTTCACGCCCTCGGGGAGCTTGATCTGGTTCGCCTTGAGCGACTCGCCCATGCCCACGTCGGTGACGTCCGCCTCGAGGAACGCGGGGATGTTCTCGGGCAGGCAGCGGACGGGGATCTTGCGGTAGATCTGCTGGAGGATGCCGCCCTCGGCGACGCCCTTCGCCTTGCCGGTCATGCGGAACGGCACGTCGACGTCGACTGGCTGGTCGAGCTTCACCTGCACGAAGTCCGCGTGGACGAGATCGCGCGAGATGGGGTGGTACGCGTAGTCGCGCACCATGACGGTGAGCGCCTCGCCGCCCTCGATCGCGAGCTCGACGACGGCGTTCTGGCCGTGCTCGGACGCGAGGACGCCCATGAGATCCTTCGGCCCGACCGCGACCTGCACCGCAGCGAGCTCTCGCCCGTAGGCGACCGCGGGGATCTTCCCCGAGCGGCGCAGGCGGTTCGAGGGACCCTTGCCGCTGTCGGTGCGGCGGGTTGCGCTGATCTTGATGATCTCCATTGTGCGACGCTCCTGAAGGGGCGCGGTTCTTAGCAGAGCCGCGCCGAGAAGCGATCGAAATAGTAAGCGACCGCCTCGCGGCGCGGCGCCGCGCTAGACGAACAGGCTCGAGACGCTGTCCGAGTGGTGGATGCGGCGGATGGCCTCGGCGAGGAGGCGCGCGACGCTCACGACCTTGAACTTGCCGGTGGCCTTCGCCTCCTCGCGGAGCGGGATCGAGTTCGTGACGATCACCTCCACGAGCGGCGAGTCCTTGATGCGCTGGACGGCGGGCCCCGACAGCACGGCGTGCGTCGCGCACGCGGCCACGCTCTTCGCGCCAGCCTTCGTCAGCGCGTTGGCGGCGTTGACGAGCGTGCCCGCGGTGTCGATCAGATCGTCGAGGATGAGGCAGCGCTTGCCGTCGACGTCGCCGATGATGTGCATCACCTCGCT
>DASYCF010000165.1:0-2309 GCA_036500365.1 Byssovorax sp. | reverse complement strand
GACGGCCGCGGTCGCGCTCGCCTCTGCGGCGGTGATTCTGGCGGCGCGCGCGGTGTCGGCCGACGCCGACGCGGGCGCGTCCGAGGCGGAGCAGCCACTCGCCGTGGTGCCCGCGTCGACGGCGCGCCTCAAGCCGCCGATGGCGGCGAGCTTTCGCGACGCGCCGCGCGTCAAGCCGACGCGCCTCGGACCGCGGGCGGTCGGATGTCGCGCGCACCAGCTCGGCGAGTGGATCCGCGTGCGCTGCCCGGGCGAGACGTTCGCGCTCTCCCTCGTCGGCGGCGACGCCGACGTCGCCTTCTGGATCGACTCCTCGACGCACGAAGGCGAGGTGCTCTTGCCCGCGCGACCGGGGAGCCGCCACGTGGTCCAGCTCTGGAAGGCCGGCAAGGACGAGGCGGGGCAGTTCGAGCCTCAGCCCTTGATCATCGTCCAGCAGAGCACGCCGACGAACGGCGGGCCGCCCGTGCTCACCCTGTACTGAGCGTCGGACGACCCTACGCGGCGGCGCGCGCCACGAACGGGGCGAGCATCCGGTCGAGGCGCTTCACGAGCGACGCGCGCGTGGCCGCGAGCTCGTCCGCCTCGAGCGCGCGGCTCGGCAGGCCGAAGCGCTCCCACGCGCCCGCGGCCGCGTCGGCGTGCATGCGCGTCTTCAGCTCGTGCGGGAGCCTCGCCGCCGCGCCGGCGAGCGCGTGCGCGACCGGGGACCCGCCCTCGGCCAGGCAGAACTGCACGACGTCCCATCCGTGCGCGGCGTGCCGACCCTCGTCGGCGGCGATCTCCTTCAAGATCGCGTGGATCCGCGGCTCCTCGCACCGCCTCGCGAGCCTCGCGACGACGCGCGCGGAGACGCCCTCGTTGAGCGCTCCATCGACGAGAGAGTCGACCGCGAGCGCGGCGAGGGCGAGCGTGCGCGTCGGCGGGAGGGTGCGCGCGCTGACGGCGGCCGGGAACGCGCCGGGGCCCGCTGCCTCGCCGTCGAGCTCCCGCGCCAAGCCGAAGCAGAGCTCGGCGTGGCGGATCTCGTCGAGCGCGTCGCGGTTCGAGGACGCGACGAGCGCGGGCGGCGCGCCGAGCGCGATGAGGTCGAGCGTGAGGCGCGCGAACGCGGCGACCGACGCGTGCTCCGTGCGCCCGTTCTCGCGCCACGCGGCCGCGAGCGAGGCGCGGAGCTCGCCGCCCTCGACGGCGAGCGGCGCGGCCACGGCTGCGCGCCGCTCCGGCGACGTCCACGCGTCGCCCGGCGCGACCGGCGGGAGGAGCACGCGGCCTGCGCTCCGCAGCTGCCGGCCGCGCGACGAGTAGTTCCCGAACGACAGCAGCGCCATCAGGCCGCCGACGAGGGACATGAACGAGCTCGCGAGGACGACGAACATCATCCCGAACGAGAAGCCGAGGCCCGCGCGCAGGCGGAGGGCGATCGACGCGACGCCCGCTACGCCGCCGGCGAGCGCCGCCGCGACGCAGAGGAACAGGCCGGCGCGGAGCGGCGCCTCGGAGCCCGTCGCGATGCACGCGCCGTACGTGGCGAAGGCGAGCGCGATCGACAGCGCCATCAGGCCCGCTGCCCACCGCGCGCTGCGCTGGGCGCGCCGCCGCTTCCGGAGCGCGGAGCTCGGCGCCGTGTCCGCCGCCCCGTCCGCCTCGATCACCGCGGCCCCGCGGTCGCCGGCCACGACGGCGGCGGCTCCGCTGTCGCGGCCGTTGATCGCGGCGGCTCCGCTGTCGCGGGCCTTGATCGCGCGCGCCGCAGCCCCAATCGCCCCGTCTGCCATCGCGGTGCTCCTCTCCCCAGGTCCGTCGGTAGCGACGCCTGGCGCGCGTCGATTGTTCCGGGGCCCCGCGAGTTGACGAGAAACCGCCGGAACTCTACAAGGCGGCGCACTTCCCGGCTCCGGAGAACGCCCTCGAATGAACCCCGTCTGGATGGCCACGATGCTCGTCGCGCTCACCGCGGCGTTCTGCTGGAGCGCGAACCGGCGCTGGCAGCTGCTCAAGGTCGGCCGCGACACGGAGCGCACGGACGACCTGCTCACGCGCCTCAAGGGCACGTACGAGTACGCGTTCGTCCAGAAGAAGATGAACTACTACCCGCTCGCGGGCGTAGCTCACAAGGTCATCTTCGTCGGCTTCCTCGCGCTGCTCTTCCGCTCGGTGATGCTCTGGGGGCGCGGGTTCGACCCCACGTTCGACCTCTTCATCCTCGGCGACGAGCCCGTCGTGCTGCCGTTGATCGGGCCGATCCCGCTCGGTCACATCTACGAGTTCATCAAGGACACGACCGCGAGCCTCGTCATCCTCGGCGC
>DASYCF010000164.1:0-1817 GCA_036500365.1 Byssovorax sp. | reverse complement strand
CCTCGCCCCACGGTCTGGCCGCACTCGCACGCCCAGCCGACGAGCCGGGCGGGGTTCCCGGCGACGACGGCGTGCGCCGGTACGTCCCGGGTCACGACCGCGCCCGCGCCGACCATCGCGCATCGGCCGACGCGCACGGGCGCGACCAGGACGCACGCGGCCCCGAGCGACGCGCCGTCCTCGACGAGCGTGCGATCCCAGTTGGGCGCACGCGGGTACGCGACGCGCGGGTGGCGCACGTTGGTGAAGACCGCCGAGGGTCCGACGAAGACGTCCTCGCCGAGCTCGACGCCGTCCCACACGCTCGTGTGCGACTGGATGCGCGTTCCCGCGCCCACGACCGCGCCTTTCGCGACGAAGCAGAACGCGCCGACGACCACGTCCTCGCCCAGCCGCGCGCCCTCGGCGACGACGCTCGGCGGGTGAATCCGGGGCGGTGCGTGGAGCCGGGGCCGTCGCTGCATGGAGTGGACAGTATGCTAGCTTCGCCGCGCGCATGGGCCTCACGTACAAGCAGTCCGGCGTCGACATCGACGCGGGCGACGAGCTCGTCGAGCGCATCAAGCCGTTCGCCGCGGCGACGCGCATAGCCGAGGTGCTGGGCGACGTCGGCGGGTTCGCGGGCCTCTGCCGCGTCCCCGACGGCATCGACGAGCCCGTGCTCGTCAGCGGCACCGACGGCGTCGGGACGAAGCTCAAGGTGGCCTTCGCCACGGGTGTCCACGACACCATCGGGTTCGACCTCGTCGGCATGTGCGTGAACGACGTCGTGACCTGCGGGGCGCGCCCCCTCTTCGTCCTCGACTACTTCGGCACGGGCAAGCTCGAGGTCGGCGTGGCCGAGAAGGTGATCGCCGGCATCGCGGCCGCCTGCAAGGAGAGCGGGTGCGCGCTCCTCGGCGGCGAGACGGCGGAGCTCCCCGGCATGTACGCGCCCGGCGAGTACGACCTCGCGGGCTTCTCGGTCGGCGTCGTGGCGCGCAAGAAGATCGTCGACGGTGCGCGCGTCGCCGAGGGGGACGTGGCGCTCGGCCTGCCGTCGAGCGGCCTGCACTCCAACGGCTACTCGCTCGCGCGCAAGGCCCTCCTCGAGACGATGAAGCTCCCGCTCGGCGCGCGCCCGCCCGAGCTCGCGGGCAAGACCGTGGCCGAGACGCTCCTCGCGCCGACGCGCCTCTACGCGCGGTACGTGCAGGCGGTGCTCGCCGCCGGCGTCGACGTGCGCGCGATGAGCCACATCACGGGCGGGGGCCTCCCAGGCAACGTGCCGCGCGTCCTCCCCGAGGGGACGGGCCTCCGCATCGAGGGCAGCTGGCAGCGGCCGCCGGTCTTCGACGCGATCGCGCGCGGCGCGGGCGTCGCAGAGGCCGAGATGCGCCGCACGTTCAACCTCGGCGTCGGGTTCGTCTTCGTCGTCGCAGAGGCCGACGCGGCGCGCACGGCGGAGTTGCTCCGCGGGCTCGGCGAGGAGCCCATCGCGCTCGGCCGGGTCGTGCGCGTGCCGGGCGACCGCGCGTTCGAGGAGCGCGTCGAGTGGCCGTCGTGATCACGCTCGGCGTGCTCGTCTCGGGCAGCGGGAGCAACCTGCAGGCCATCCTCGACGCGGTCGCCGCGAAGACGCTCGACGCGCGCGTCGCCGTGGTCGTCTCGAACGTGGCCGGCGCGGGGGCGCTCGAGCGCGCGCGCAAGGCGGGCGTCGAGGCCGTGGTCATCGATCACAAGGCGCACGCGGACCGCAGGGCGTTCGACGCCGCCGTCGTCGAGGAGCTCCGCGGGCGCGGAGTCGAGCTCGTCGTCCTCGCGGGCTTCATGCGCAT
>DASYCF010000163.1:0-15079 GCA_036500365.1 Byssovorax sp. | reverse complement strand
TCGGCTGCAAGCGCGAGGTGTCGCTCCGCACGCCCGTCGCGTGCGACGAGTGCGCGGGCACCGGCGCGAAGCCCGGCACGAAGCGCAAGCCGTGCGCGACGTGCGGCGGCGTCGGTCAGGTCTCCACGTCGCGCGGCTTCGTCATGTTCACGCAGACCTGCCCCGAGTGCGCGGGCGAGGGCTCGGTCGTGAAGACGCCGTGCACCGTGTGCAAGGGCGTCGGCGCGGTGGAGAAGGCGCGCAAGGTGCTCGTCTCGTTCCCCGCGGGGATCGACGGCGGCCAGCGCCTCCGCGTCCCGGGTCAAGGCATGCCGGGCCCGCAGGGCGGACCGGCGGGGGATCTCTACGTCGACGTCGACGTCGCGCCGGACGAGAAGTTCGAGCGCGACGGCCTCGACCTCGTGACGCGCGCGTCGATCTCGTTCTCCGACGCCGCGCTCGGCGGCCAGATCGCCCTCGATTTGCCGGACGAGACGAAGGTGACGGTCGACGTCCCCGCCGGCACACAGCCGGGCGACGTCATCAGCGTGAAGGGCCGCGGCGCCCCGCGCGTCGACGGCCGCGGCAAGGGCTCGCTCCAGGTCGTCGTGCAGGTCGCCGTCCCGAAGACGCTGTCGTCGCGCGCGCGCGAGCTCCTGCGCGAGCTCGACGCCGAGCTCCACTGACCCGCTGCGCCCGGCGCGCGAGGACCGCCTGAGGCGAAGGCGAGCGCCCGCCTCAGCGCTCCATGCCGACCCACGCGCCAGCGCACGCGAGGGCGAACGCGATCGGCGCGAAGGCGAGGGCGAAGACGACGGCGAGCGGCGCGGCGAGGCCGAGCAGCACGAGCACGCCCGCGATCGCGAGCGCCGAGCCGATGGCGGGCTCGAGGACGCTGCGCACCGCCGACGCCTTCGCCACGAGGTAGCCCGCGAACGGGAACGCCGCGAGCGCGGCCGCGGCGAGCAGCACGAGCGGCGCCGTCGCGCTCGCGACCGCATCGCCGCGATCGACCGCGGCGAAGTCGAGCCCGATGCGGCGCCCGAGCACGACGGCGCCCGCCAGCGTCGAGCCGAGCACGCCCGTCGTGACGAGGGCGCCGCCCACGATCCAGTGGAGCATGACGGGCCGCTCCGTGCGTCGCAGCGCCGCGCGCACCGCCTGGATCGACGGCGGCGCGATCGCCGGCAACAGCCGCCGCGCGATCGACGGTCGGCTCGGCGCCGGCTGACCGGCGAGCAGATCCTTCGACGCGAGCCACGACGCGATCGCCGCGCACGCGAGGATCGGCACGGTCGCGACGAGCGCGGAGAGCCGCCGATCGAACGCGATGTTGTCGAAGACACCGTTGAAGATCGTCGCGGCGAGCCACGCGACGTTGAACGCACGTCCGCTGATGCGCCGCTGCGGATCGCGGGCGAGCGCGTATCCCCACGCGCACGCGAAGAAGACGTGCGCCGGGACCGCGACGGCCGCCCGCGCGACCGCGCCGAGGCCCTCGGCTTGCCGCGCGAAGAGGTAGAGGCCGCTCCTCGCCGTGACGAACCCGAGCGCGGCGGCTCCGGCGAGCAGCACGCCGTCGAGCGGAGTCGGCCGCTTCTGCGCGCGAAAGACCGGCGCGAACGCAGCGACCTTCAGGCCCTGCTCGAGCGGCGCGACGACCAGGAACGCGTAGACGAGCGCGACCACCGCCGCGCCGCGCGCCGCGTCCTCGATGCCCGACCATCGGCGCACCCACGCCTCGACGAGCGAGGCGGGCGCGTACGCGACCGCGCCGAGGGCGAACGTCAGCGCGAGGCCGCGCGCGCGCTTGCGGCTCACGCTCCACGCCGCGACGAGCGGGCCCGCGGCGAGGCAGGCGATGCGCGCGGCGACGTCGAGCGGCTGCATCGGAGGCGAGGCAGTCTACGACGCGCGCCTCGGACGCACGAAAAACGCGGGGAATTCGGCTAGAAATGGAGCCCGAGCGCCGCGCCGGCGTCGATCGCGCCGCCGACGCTCGACCCCGGCGCGCCGAGCGCCGTCGCCTGCGCGCCCGACGCGGCGCCGCTCGCCTGGAGCGCCTTGAGCGTCGCCGTGTCCGACGCCGCGCGAGAGACCGCGGCGAACTCTGCGCCGAAGCGGGCGCCGATCGAGAGCGCCGGCACCGCGTACACGTCGAAGCCGAGCGTCGCGCGACCGTACGCGCCGCCCATCGAGATCCCGCTCGCGTCGGCGCCGCTCGCGGTCTTGAAGCCGCCGAGCGACGCGAAGCCTCCTCCGAGCGAGAGCGACGGCTCGACGCGCCCGAACGGCAAGTGCGCGCCGACGACGCCGCCGACCGTGATCGCGCGGAACGCGCCGAGGAGCGAGGCGCGGCCCTCCGCGCCGACGGTGAAGAACAAGAGCCGCAGCGAGAGCGAGCCGCCGGCGTACGCGCCGCTCGCCGTCGTCTTCGTGAGGCTCGGCTGACCGGCGAACGCCGCGTCGCTCGCCGACAGCGACTGCAGGCCGCGGTGCTCGAAGCCGCCCTGCGCCTCGATCGCGACCCACGTGAGGCCGCGCTTCGAATCGTCTCGCTTCGACGCGTCGAGCGCGCGCTCGGTGTCGTTCGTCACGCGCGCGGCGTCCGGCGCGAGCGGCGGCGGAGGGGTGAGCCCGCCCGCCTCGAGCGGGCCATACGGACGAGCCGCTGGCGCGGGCGCAGGCGCGTCGGCGCGAGCGTCGCCGCCGATGATCGACGTGACGACGAGCGCCGCCGTCGCGATCCACGATTGGATCGCGGGGATCGGCGGGGCCAGGCGACGAGCGGGCAGCGCGACCTCGCGCGCCGCCGAGATCGTCATTCGCGCTCCGCCGCTCGCACCTCGACGTCGACGTCGACGTCGAACGCGGGGCTCGACACCTTGTAGCTGCCGTCGAGCCACCGCCCCAGATCGGCGAGCTTGCAGGCGGGGGAGCAGAACGGCGCGGCCGGGTTCTGCGGCCGCGGTTTCGAAGGCGCGGCGCACGCCGGACACGGGTCCTGGAGCCGAGAAATCATGCACGAACCTTAGCAGGGCGAGCGCCCGCGACCCAGCCCGGCGACCCTCCGCGCGGAGCTCAGGGCATCGTGCAGTATGTTGCTTATTTAGTCGAAAGATACGAATTGTATTTCAAGGCGACGGCTGCACGGCCGCGCGGAGGTACACGGGCTCGAGGAGCGCGCGCGGCACGTCTCGAAGCCGCGCAAGGCCGAGCGTGGCGACGGCGGCAGCGGAGGGCGTCACGGCGGGAGCGTCGCCGTTCGGTGGCCACGCGCCGATGAATCGAACGCCGGCCGAAGGCGCGAGCTCGGCGACCACGGCCGCGATCGCCGCTTCGGTCCCGGGCACGATGCGCGGCGAGGCGATGGGCCGCAGCGCGGCGTCGAACACGGCGACGGCGAGCTCGTCGATCCCCGCCGCCCCGATGGCGCCGCGCACCGAGATCGACGCGAGGACGAGCGAACGCGAGGGCGCCTCGCCGAAGGCCACGTGCGCGAGCGCCTCGAGCGAACCGACGGCGATCGCGGGGACGCCGAGGCCGAGCGCGATGCCCTTCGCCGACGCGACGCCCACGCGGACGCCGGAGAACGAGCCGGGGCCGACGTCGCAGGCGATCGCCTCGATCGCGCGCCGCTCGACTCGAGCGCGCGACAGAGCCTCGTCGATCGCCGCGAAGACACGCTCGGCGTGGCCGCGCAGATCCTCGTACGACGCCGCGCCGAGGACGCGCGCGCCGTCGACGATCGCCGCCTCGCCGCGCGCGGTCGACGTCGTGATGCCGAGGACGAGGGTCACGGGCGGGAGGGTAGCCGAGCGCGGGAACGTTGCGCGCGCGGCGCGGTCTACCCAAGCTGTGGCGGTCCTCGTGCGCGCTCCTCTCGACGGTCAGGCCGTGCTCACGGTCGCGCTCGCGGCGTCGATCGCGCTCCACGTCGTCTTGCCGTTGTCGATTCATGCGCTGCGGAGCGGCCGACGCGAGGCCCCTGTCACCGCGGTCGACGCCGTGGCGGACGAGTGGACGGGGCAGACCTCGGCGCTCGGCGGCGAGCTCGTCGAGGTGGAGCCCGCCGATCTCGCGGCGTCGAAGGGCGCCGCGCCGGCCGCGCCTGCCGCGCCGGTTGAGGCGTCGAAGGGCGAGCCGGCGGCCCGCGAACCTGCGGCGCCTGAGCCCCCCGTGGCCGAGCGGCCCAAGCTGGAGGCGCCGAAACCCGAGGCGAAGCCAGCGCCGAAGGTCCACCCCCCGCCCGCCGCCGCCCCGAAGCCGATCGCCGACGCCGACGCCGATCCGTACGCGGACGCGAAGCCGCCTGAGCCAGCCGAGTCCGCGGCTGCGGCGCCGCGCGCGTCGACGTCGAAGCGCGCCTCCCGCGCCGCGAAGCCCTCGACGATGCGGCAGGACAAGGGCGCGGGCGACGGCGACGGCAGCGCGCCGGGCGTCTTCGGCTCGGAAGGAAAGCCCGGCGTGCGCAGCGTGGGGCGCGCGTTCACCCGCGCCATCCCCATCGGCGCGCAGGCGAACCCGATCTGGTCCACGCTCGCGCCGGGGTCGACGCTGAAGGCCGAGCTCACGCTGCGGATCGACGCCTCGGGCCGCATCGAGGGGCACGCGTTCGAGGGGCGAGAGCCGCCGCCCGCCGCGCTCGTCGCGCTCGCGAAGGGGACGATCGCGTCGATCGACGGGGGCACCTTCGCGCTGCGGAGCGGCGCCGTCGCCCACGGGACCGAGCGGCTCCGACTCGTCGCGACCATCGCCGACGGCGGCGCGGGCGCGCGCGACGAGCTCGATTTCGTGCAGTTCGACGGCGTGAACGGCGAGGCCGCGTTCACGCAGTCAGGCGGCCGCCGCGTCAGCGTCTCGGTCACCGTCGTCCGCGTCGAGGTGCTCGCGGAGTAGACCGAGCGAAGCGACGTCGGGCTTGGGGCCGCGTGCGGCCCGCATCGACAATGCTCACGCGAACGCTCGGCTTTTCGCCCTCGCCGTCGCGCCGAGGTATTCTCCGGTCCCGATGGCCCTGTCCGATGGTGCGCCCGGCGCCGACTCCGCGGTCGATGCGCCGCCCGATCGCTTGTTCGCGCGGTTCGGCCGCACGTTCGAGGCGGGCGACGTCGTGTACCGCGAGGGCGAGCCCGCGAACGAGGCGTACCTGCTCGAGCAAGGGCGCGTCCGGCTCATCAAGCGCGTCCGCGGCGCGGAGCGGAGCTTGATGGTGCTCAAGCCCGGCGACCTCTTCGGCGAGAGCGCGCTGCTCGGCGGCGCGCCGCGCTCGTCGACCGCCATCGCCCTCGTGTCGAGCGTCGCGCTCGCGCTCGATCAGGTGACGCTCCAGAACCTGCTCGAGCACAACCCCGCGGTCGCGGGGCGCATCGTCCAGCAGCTCGTGCGCCGCCTGCGCGACGCCGAGGACCAGATCGAGATCATGATGCTCTCCGACACCCAGTCGAAGGTCGTGAGCGCGCTCCTCAAGCTCGCGCAGCAAGCGCGCGACCCGTCGACGACCGGCCCGGGCGCGTCGTTCTCGATCTCGCCGATGGAGCTCTCGACGCGCGTCGGGCTCGACGTCGACACCGTGAAGCGCTCCGTGCAGCAGCTCCGCGAGAGCCAGTACCTGCGCGTGACCGACGAGCGGCTCGAGGTCCCCGACATCGAGGCGCTGCGGCGTCTGTACGGCTTGCTCGGTGTAAAGGACGAAATCCGCGGAGAAGGTTGACCGTCGGGCCCCCGCCCGGCCCTCGGGAACGGTCCGGTTGACGCTTCGGGTCGCCTGCGATACCAACCCCAGCTCGCGTCATCCCCGGAGTCGCGCCGCGCTGCGGCGTGGGGGAACGGCGCACGCATCGACGCATGAATCCCGCGGCGGCCCCGGTCGCGCGCGGGTTTTGGCGACTTCTGAGCGGCCTGGCCGCCCGGACGCTGGGGGTTTCACCGGATGACCGAGGGCCGACACACCGCGGCAGGCATGACGAGGCGCACCGGCGCCCCGGCCCGCGCGGTCGTGCCCCCGCCTTGGTCCGCCCTCCGCCGTCGCCTCGCCGTCCTCGCCGCGGGCATCGCCGGCGCGAGCGCGTGCGGCGCCACCCCGCAGAGCGCGACCGCGCCGCCTCCGAGCCGGGGCAGCAGCGAGCAGCAGTCGACCAGCGAATACGACCTCGCGCGCGACGCGTTCCAGGCCGGGCGCCTGCGCGACGCGCTCGGCCACGTGCGCAAGGCGATCGAGTTCAACGGCGACAACGCCGACGCGCACTACCTCGGCGCCGTCGTGCTCCTGAACTTCTGCGCGCTCGACGAGCGCTCGACCGACTGCCGCTACAACGAGGCCGAGGCCGAAGCTCGGAAGGCGCTCGACGCGCAGGCGGACCTCCGCGACGCGAAGAACACCCTCGGCGTCATCCTCATCCACGAGAAGCGCTACGACGACGCGATCGCGGTCCTCAAGCCGCTCGCGAACGACATGCTCTACGGCAGCCCGGAGAAATCGTGGGGCAACCTCGGCTGGGCGTACCTCGAGCGCGGCCAAGTGGACGAGGCGATCGACGCCCTGCAGCGCGCCGTCGCCGCGCAGCCGCTCTTCTGCGTCGGCAACTACCGCCTCGGCCTCGCGTTCGCCGCGAAGGGCGACGCGAAGGCCGCGCGCGAGGCGCTGACGCGCGCCCTCGACACCCCGCAGCCCGCCTGCAAGGGCCTGCAAGACGCCTTCTTCGAGCGCGGCAAGATCGAGCAGAAGCTCGGCCTCGCCGACGACGCGCGGCGCGACCTCGCGCACTGCCGGGACCTCAACGCGCAGACGCCGGTCGGCGTCCGGTGCGGCTCCCTCTTGCAGAGCAGCCCTTGACTCGAGCTTCACGCGGCCGCCGCGCCGCCGCAGAGACGATGGGCGCCTCGGCGCCAGAGGAAGAGACGACGACGACGAGCGACGACGGGTGACGGATGGATTCGATCGGGCGATATCTGAAGCGGACGCGCGAAGGCCGCGCGATGAGCGTCGAGGAGATCTCGCGCGCGACGCGCATCCCTGTGCCGTCCATCGAGCGCATCGAGGCCGACCACTTCGACGACCTGCCGGGTGAGGTCTTCGTGCGCGGCTTCCTCAAGGCGTACGCGCGCGCCGTCTCGCTCCCGACCGACGACGTGCTCGCCCGCTACACGTCGAGCCGCCGCGTGGCGCTCGTGACGCCGCTGCCGCTCTCGTCCACGTCGCGCCGGCCCGCCGGCAAGCGCTTCGGCGTCGCGATCGCGTTCGTGCTGTTGCTCATCCTGTTCACGCTCGCGCTCAGCATCGTGCTGCGGCCGCGCGGCCACGACATGCCGCCCGAGCTGTCGCGCGCGCCGTCGTCGTCGCCGGCCCTCCGCGCCTGACGGTGGCCGCGGCGAGCCGCGTCGCGCGGAGCCGCGCCGCCGCCACGCGGGTCGAGGACGACGCGCTCCTGCTGCGGCGCGTCGCGTTCGGCGAGGCGGACGTCATCGCGACCTTCTTCACGCCCTCGCGCGGCGTCGTCGCGACGGTGGCGCGCGGCGCGCGAAAATCGTCGCGGAGGTTCACTGCGCTCGAGCCGATGCACGTGCTCCGCGTCGCGTTCGACGAGCGCCCCGACGCCGAGCTCGCCGCCCTGCGCGAGGCGAGCATCGCGAGGCCGCGCTCGGCGCTCACGGGGATGGGCGGCGACGCGGGGGCGCTCGGTCGCATCGAGGCGGCGGGCCGGTGCCTCCGCTGGGTGCGCCGCGGCCTGTCGCCGCACGTGGTCGAGCGCGAGGTGTGGCGCGAGCTCGAGGCTGTGCTCGACGCGCTCGACGACCCTCTCTTCGACGCACAGGCGGCCGAGGCGCGCGCCGCGGCGTTCGGCCTGCGCCTCCTCGCCGACCTCGGCTGGGGCCTCGAGCTCGCGCGGTGCGCCGTGTGCGGAAAGCCGTGCGACCCTGCGGCGAGCGCGTACGTCGACGCTTCGCGCGGCGGCATCGTGTGTCGCGCCTGCGGAGGCGGCGCGCTCGGCGACCTGGGTGCGGCAGCGGCCCAGCGCGCCGGGGGAGCGACTCCGCCGGCGCGAGTCGCCATCGTGCTTCGTGCCCCGCGCCGCGCCGCGCTGGCCGCCGCCGCCGCGGGCGATGACGCGGCGCTCGTCGACGCCGAGGACGTCGCGGTCGCCCTCGCCCTCGTCGACGCCGCCCTCGCCGCGCACACGACCTGATCTGGGCCCTCGACAGCGGGCCGTCCTGATCGACCGCGCGAACGGCTCGCACCTCGCCGCTGGCGTCGTAGACTTTGCGTGTGGGGCCGCGGAGGCCTCGCGCAAGATCGACGAATGCTCCGATTCGCGCTGCTCGGGTTCGACGTCGAGGTGCGCCCGCTCTTCTGGGTGACGGCGCTGCTGCTCGGCTTCGGCTTTCTCGATCACGGGCCCGCGTATTTCCTGCTGCTCTGGGTCGCCGTCGTATTCGCGTCCATCCTGCTCCACGAGGTCGGGCACGGGCTCGCGTTCCGGCACTTCGGCGTCCGCGCGCACCTCGCTCTGCACGGGATGGGTGGGCACGCGCAGCCCGAAGGGGATGTGCCGCTCACGCGCGCGCAGCGCGTGATCGTGAGCTTCGCGGGGCCCGTCGCCGGCTTCTGCCCGCCTCTCTTCGCCTGGCTCTTCGGCCTCCTGTTGCCCGGCGTTCGTGCTGGACTCCCCATGCCGCTCGGCTTCGCCATCGATAGGGCCGCGGAGATCGGCGTCGCCTGGGGGCTCTTCAATCTGCTGCCCGTCCTCCCGCTCGACGGTGGCCACGTCCTCGAGGACGTGCTCGGTCCGCGCCGCTCCCGGCTGACCGCGTTCATCTCGTCCGTCGTGGCGTTGGCGGTCGGCGTGTGGGCGCTCGCGTCGGGCGCCTTCGTGGCCGCGTATTTCATGGGGATGTCGCTCGTCGAGACGAACCGCCGCTGGGTGCGCGAGCGTCTCGACGGCATGCGCACCGCGCGGAGGGCCGCCGTGCGCGCGCGCGCTCACGAGAAGCGCCGCACGGCCGAGGTCGCGACCGCGCGCACCGTCGACGGCCTCGCCGATCAAGACGCCGACGCACCGCCGCCGATGCCGCCCGAGATCGAGGGCGTCCTCGGTCGCATCCTCGACGAGGTCGACGCCGAGCAGCGCGCGAAGCGCTCCCGCCGGTGAGCGTCGCCTCCTCCCGGTGGAGCGGTTCTGTCCCTGAGCTCCGTGCACCCAGAGGCGCGAGCGGAACACGTGTCTCGTGATGCATGTGCGCGCGGAGGCGAATGCCGGGCGTTCGCCCGGCCCGCAAATGCTGCCTGTGGCGTGTGTGCCCGCGCGCGCTTGCGAAGAGAGACAGAGCGATGAGGGAGGGAGTGGGGAGGAGAAGGATGGGGGAAAGGGGAGCTCACGCGTCGCGACCCTCGCGGGGGGCGTTGCGCAATCGAGGCCTCGCGGGAGCTCGCGCGCGTGGCGGGGCCGCGACAACCTTGCTGAGTCACTCACCCGATGCAGCGACCGCGCTCAGGAGGTGGCGCCTGGGACCTCGAACGGGTCGACGAGGCCGTGACGGCGCCAGCCTGTGTGGAGCAGCCATGTGGAGGCGGGCCGGACCGTCGCGCTCCAGGGGCCCTGTGTCGGGGGGCGGGCGGTCGTCCAGCCCTCGAAGCACGGGCTGGAGGAGCACGCGTCGAGGCCGGGTGACGGCGCCTCGCCTCGCGCCGCTGCGTGATGACGTCCGTTGAGCAGCACATACGCGAGCGCGTTGCGGGTCTGCCGCGGCGATCGCAGCGGGACGCCGTGATAGCGATCGGCGAACACACGGCCGCGACGGCCGAAGGCGCGATTGATGGACTTCGCGAGGCGGATGCACAGCCCCTGGACGCCACGAGACAGCGCCTTCTCGCTCTCCGGCTCGACGATCAAGTGAAGGTGGTCTCGCTGCGCGGACCAGTGGACCAGTCGGACGCCGAGCCTGTCGCGCGCGGCCGCGAAGGTGCGCCACACGACCTGCATGCCGAGCTGCGAGCGCAGGTTGGGCACGCTGCGCCGGAGTCGCAGCGTCACGTGCACCGGCGTCCGCCCGTCGAGGCGAGGACGAGCGAGGTGCGTCACGCCAACCCCATGCCGACCATCCGCTCGCTTGCGCCCAGCCCCCGTCCGCGCGCCGCCTCGCCGTGAGAAGATGAACGTCGTCTGCGAGGCCACACGCGTCATCACTTGATTAGCATATATCGTTCGGAATTGTTGTCAATGGTAATTGACCTCAACTGCTCAACTGCTCAACTGCTTAGCTGCCAATCAAACGGATTGCTGCTCTTCGCTCTCGCTCTTCGGCCCATCGCCTTCGCCCTTCGACCGTCACTTCGAGCCACCCATCGCCGCTTTTGGCTTCGTCAGCTTCCATCCGCCTCTTCTTCGCCTCTCTTCTTTTGGCAAGCGCGGCCAATACACCACCCACGGCGACAGCGGGCCGGGCGCACGCCCGGCATTGACTCGGTCACATCCGAGGTTGTCACCCGCTCTGCGATCGCCTGAAGTGTGGGCCGCTGGAGCCGGCTAAACATCACCCATACCGCCGCTCGGCGCGCGGCCTCCCGCCCGCCGCGCAATCGACGACCAAATAAGGACGCCCCCGCCCCTTCGCGGGGAACGCGAAGCTCCCCGTGTTCGCGTACGCCTCGCTGTCCGCCTCGCGGTGCGTGTGCCCGAAGATCACCATCTCCGCGCCGGTCGCCTTCGCCACCTCGGCGGCGCCCGCCTCGAGCCGCGCGGGCACGCTGCCTCCGTAGCGATCCTTGCCGAGGGCCCAGCTCGTCGACATCGCGAGCGCGCCTGCCGCGCCGAGCATCGCCCCGAGGCGCAGGCGCCCGGCGGCGGCCGCGCCGAGCCCGCTCGTCAGCGCGACGGTCGCGGCGACGCGGTCGAGGTAGAGACGCGAGAACGTCGCAGCGAGGCTCTCGAGCGTCGGCCGCGCGCCGAGCCCGACGAGCTGCGCCGCCATCGCCGCGTCGACGCCCTCGGCCTCGGCGAAGTCGGCGACGCGCCGCGCGCCGATCTCGCCCTCGCCAGCCGCTCGATACAAGGGCCCGCTCCGCGCGAGCGCCGTGAACGCCGTGTAGAAGTACCGATAGATGACGTACGGCGCGCGCGGCCCGTACCACGCGAACGACGCCAGGAAGAGGTCGAGCGGCGTGCGATCGTTCGCGTTCAGATACCGGTGCGCGCCGGCGGGGGCGATGAACTGCTCGACGAAGTGCACGCCGAGGCTCGGCTCGCCGACGACGAGCGGGTGCGCGGGCGCGTTGTCGGGATCGAACAGGTGCCCGTGCTCGACGTGCACGCCGCCGTCGCGGAAGAACCAGGGCGTGACGCGCACGCGCGCGCGCGCCGACTCGGCGAGATCGAGGGCGTCGCACAGCGCGGCGCGGAAGCCCTCGGCGCCGAGGTCGGCGTCGTGGTTGCCGCTCACGAGCCAGAGCTCGCCGCCCTTGCCGACGTGATCGCCGAGCGCCGCGCGCGCGATCGGGTTCCTTCCGAGCACGTCCGCGAGCGCCGCCGTGCCCTTGGATGCGCGCGCCGCGTCGGCTGACCAGTCGAACAGGTCACCGTCGAACACGACGCGCCGCCCCGCGTGCGCCGCGAGCACGGCCGCGAGATCCCGCGACACATCGGGCGGGCTCGCGCGCGTGAGGTGCAGGTCACCGAGCACGACGAACGGCGCGACCACGCCGGTCTCAAAGCACGGATCGCGAGGCCTCGCAACGATCGCGGCGCCGTGAATTTGGCCCACGTTGTCCTACATCCGTAGGGTCCGAGCATGCCCCTCGAAGTGGCCAAGACGAGCGTCGACGCAGGCGCCAAGACTGAGCTCGCCGAGCACCTCCCGAAGCGGCTCGGCCGCTACCTCCTGCTGCGTCGCATCGCGCGCGGCGGCATGGGCGAGGTGTTCCTCGCCGCGACCACCGGCGTCGAGGGCGCCGAGCGGCCCGTCGTCGTGAAGATCATCCGGCGCGACCACGCGAGCGATCCGAGCTTCATCGCCCGGTTCCTCGACGAGGCGCGCGTGCAGTCGCAGCTCCAGCACTCGGGCGTCGCGCAGGTGCTCGAGGCGTCGATCGACCCCGAGTCGGGCGAGCCGTTCGCCGCCGTCGAGTTCGTCGAGGGCAAGAGCCTCGGCGATCTCCGCGCGCGCGCCGTGCAGCTCGGCAAGCAGCTCGCGTGGGCCGACGCCGCCGCCGTCGCGTCGCTCATCGCGGAGGCGCTCGCGCACGTCCACGAGCGCGAGGACGCGCAGGGCCGCGAGCTCGGCATCGTGCACCGCGATCTCTCGCCGCAGAACGTGATGATCGGCTACGCGGGCGACGTGAAGATCATCGATTTCGGCACCGCGCGCGGCCAAAACCGGCGCTGCCACACGGTGAGCGGCGTCGTCTTCGCGAAGCCGGGCTACGTCGCGCCCGAGGTCGCGAACGGCGACTCGGGCGACGCGAAGGTCGACGTCTACGCGCTCGGCGTGATGCTGTGGGAGCTGGTCGCCGGCCGGCGCTTCCTGCAAGGTGACGCGAGCGCGCACATGGCCGCCGTCGCGCGGAACGGCAAATCGCTGCCGCCGCTCGCCGCGGTCACGGGCGCGCCGATGGCGCTCGACGAGCTGCTCCTTCGGCTCACCGCGTTCGAGCGCGACGCGCGGCCGACGAGCCGCAAGGCCGCGCAGGAGCTCGCGCAGCTCCTCGGCGCCGCGCCGCCCCTCGCCGGCGGCGAGCGCAGCATCCGCGCGCGCACGTCCGAGCTCCTCCGCGCGCTCTTCCCCGGCGAGCCGCAAACGGCGCGCCGCGAGTTCCAGCGCCTCGTCGCCTCCGCGCAGCGCGCGCTCCCCGCCGAGAAGGTCGAGGCGAAGACGCCCGTCGAGCCCGAGATCGCGACCAACGCCGTCGAGATGGACAAGGAGGCGAAGCTCGCCGGCGAGGACCTCGCCCCCGGCGATCTGCTCGCCGGCACGCGCTACGCGGTGAAGCGCGAGATCGGCCGCGGCGCGAGCAGCGTCGTCTACGAGGCCGAGCACGTCGACCTCGGCCGCGTCGTCGCGCTGAAGCTCCTCTCGAGCGAGGCGAGCCGCGCGACCGAGTTCGCCGACCGATTTCGCCGCGAGGCGCGCGCGCTCTCGAGGCTCTACCACGAGAACCTCATCACGATCCTCGACGTCGGCGTCGCGGCCGACGGTCGCCTCTTCTGCGTGATGGAGCTCCTCGACGGCGAGACGCTCGAGGGCTTCCTCGCGCGCGAGAAGGGCGCCGATTACCGCGAGGCGCTCGGCATCGTCGACAAGGCGCTCGCCGCGCTCGAGATCGCGCACGGCGCGAACCTCGTGCACCGCGACATCAAGCCGGCGAACCTGTTCCTCGCCGATCCGTTCGGCGTCAAGGTGCTCGACTTCGGCCTCGCGAAGACCGACGGCGAGTCGCAGACCGACGCGCGGCGGAGCGCGTGCACCATCTTCGGCACGCCCGAGTACATGGCCCCCGAGCAAGCGGCGAGCGGCGAGGTCGACGCGCGCGCGGACCTCTACGCCGTCGGCTGCGTGCTGTACGAGCTGCTCACCGGTCGGCTGCCGTTCGTCGCGTCGAGCTCGGCGCTCGTCCTCGACGCGAAGCTCAACGGGCAGCCCGAGCCGCCGCGCACGCGCGCGCCGACGCGCGGCATCCCGGAGGCGGTCGACGCGCTCGTCATGCGCGCGCTCGCCCGACACGCGAACCAGCGCTTCCAGACCGCGGCCGAGATGAGGCGCGCGATCGCGGCGGCGCTCGCCGTCCCGAATCGCGCGCGGCGCGTGCGCAGGGCGCTCGGCGGAGCTGCGATCACCGTGGCCATGCTCGGCTGCGCGTTCGTCATGCTCGCCGGGACCGGCCGGCTCCACTGGCGCTTCTTGCGCGCGACGTCCGCGGCGCCTGCCGCGCTCGCGGCCGAGGCCTTCGACGAGCAGGGCGGCGCGGCGGACGACGTGGACTTCGGGGTCGTCGACCCGACGGACTCGTGGGCGCGCGCCGAACGCGGCGAGGACGACCCCGACGCGGTGGCCGAGTTTGCCCCGCAGCCGGAGCCCGAGCCTGCGTTCGCGCCGGGCGCGGTCGCCGCGAACGACTCCCCGCCCGCCGCGGAGAAGAAGGGCCCCGTCCGCGCGCACCCGCGCAAGCGCAAGGGCGACGTGAAGAAGACGGCGAAGGCCGAGCCGAAGCCCGCCTCGAGCGGCGAAGCGGCGTCCGACGACGCCGACGCCAACACGCTCGCGAAGGCCGCGAAGCACGGGCACCGCCCGAAGAAGAAGAGCCGCCTCGCCCACGTCGACGAGTGACGTCGACGCGTCAGCGGCAGAAGCACCGCGGGCAGCCGTCGTCACCCGGCTCGCAGATCACCGCGCCCTGGTAGAGGCAGAGCGGCCTGCTGTCGGGGCATTTGCGTCGAGCCGGCGGCGGCGTCGCCGTGTCGACGGGGCGCGGCGGCACGTAGGGCGCGGCCGACGTGACCTCGTACTCCGGTTGGGGCTGCTCCAACGGGTGCGGCTCGGGCGTCGCGATCGACGACGCGCCGCACGCAGGCGCCGCGAACGCGACCCCGAGCGCGGCTGCGGCGACGAGGGCCCTCACGAGCAGCGAGGATACCGCGCCTTCGGCCTCGACCAAGCGTTCCGGTGCGGCGCCGTGCGGCCGGGAACTCCACGCACCGCCCGTTCGAGGGCCTTCAAGAGCTGCGGTATCTCCGCGCGCTCGGCGCCGCCTTCGCCTCGCTGCCGCTCGTTCCTCGGCGCCGTCGCGGCGGCTTTGGGCGCTGTCACGGACAGGGTGCCTGAGCTGGTGGGTTGGGTGACGTGAGCCCGAGCCTCGCGGCATCTCCGCGCGTCCGTCGGCACCCGCGGCCCATCACGCCACCTACGGCAAAGCGGGCCGGGCGCACGCCCGGCATCGGCCATCCTGGCGTCCTACCTGTCCTTCGCCGGCGCGATGCTGCCCCGCCTCGAGACCATCCGTCCCCGACCAGCTCTTTCCATCTCGAGCCGCCACACGGTGGGGCGGCTCGCGCGTTCGCGGGGCGTCAGCCGTCCTGCGGCTCGTCCTTGTTCTTCAGCGCTTGCCGCGCGG
>DASYCF010000162.1:0-5280 GCA_036500365.1 Byssovorax sp. | reverse complement strand
CAGAAGTGCGACACGCTCATCATCGGCGGCGCGATGGCGAACACGTTCCTCCGCGCGCAAGGGAAGAACACTCAATCGTCGCGGATCGAAGAGGACAAGCTCGCGCTGGCGCGGACCATCCTCGAGAAGGCGCGCGCGAAGAACGTCGAGGTGCTCCTGCCGGTCGACGTCGTGGTCGCGAAGAGCCTCGAGGCGACCGAAGGCCAGACCGTGAGCGTCGACGCGATCCCCGAAGGGACGATGGCGCTCGACATCGGACCGAAGAGCGTCGACCTCTTCTCGAAGGCGATCGTGAAGGCGAAGACGGTGCTCTGGAACGGGCCGATGGGTCTCTTCGAGACCGCCGCGTTCTCGAAGGGGACGTTCGCGATCGCCGAGGTCATGAGCAACGCGAGCGGGTTCACCGTCGTCGGCGGCGGCGCGTCGCTCGAGCTCATCGAAGGCAAGAAGCTCCCGGGCGTCGAAGCGCTCCGCACCACCGAGGTCCACTGACATGCACGCGCAGCGTCGCCCCATCGTCGCGGGCAACTGGAAGATGAACGCGGGCGGCGCCGACGCGTGCCCGCTCGCCGCCGGCGTCGCCCAGGGCGCGAAGGAGCTGCCCGACGTCGAGGTCCTCGTCGCGCCGCCGTTCACCGCGCTCGCCGCGGCCGCGCACGAGCTCGCCGAGGCGAAGTCGCGCGTCGGCCTCGCCGCGCAGAACATGCACTTCGAGGCAAGCGGCGCCTTCACCGGCGAGATCTCCGCGTCGATGCTGAAGGACTCGGGCGCGACGTGGGTCATCCTCGGCCACAGCGAGCGCCGCCACGTGTTCGGCGAGGGCGACGAGGTGATCGCGAAGAAGATCGCCGCCGCGATCGCCGCGGGCCTCCGCCCGATCGCGTGCGTCGGCGAGACGCTGGCCGAGCGCGAGGCCGGCAGCACGCTCGAGGTCGTCGAGCGCCAGGTGCGCGCGTTCCTCGAGGCGATCACGCCGCAGCCGGGCTTCGCCGTCATCGCGTACGAGCCCGTTTGGGCCATCGGCACGGGCAAGGTCGCGAGCCCCGCCGACGCCCAGGAGGTGCACGCGATGATCCGCGCGCTGCTCGCCGCGACGTCGCCCGAGCTCGCCGCCGAGACGCGCATCCTCTACGGCGGCAGCGTCAAGGGCGACAACGCCGAGGGCCTGCTCTCGAAGGCCGACATCGACGGCGCGCTCGTCGGCGGCGCGTCGCTCGACGCGGCGGGCTTCACGAAGATCGGCAAGGCCGCGCAGGCGATCGCGGCGCGCCTCGCGGCCGAGGTCGCCGCGCCGAGCGCCCCGGCCGAGGCGACCGAGCCCGAAACGACCGGCGACGGCCACGAGCTGGCGCAAAACGCGGATCAAGGGTAAGAACGCCGCTCCCGCCGAGGCACCCCGATGCTCCAGACGTTCCTCAACATCCTCCACGTCTTCGTCTGCTTCTTCCTCATGCTCGTCGTGCTGCTCCAGCAAGGCAAAGGCGGAGGGCTCGGCGCGGGCATGGGCGGCGCGACGGCGCAGGTGTTCGGCGGGCGCGGCGCAGGCAACTTCATGACGCGCCTCACGGCCGCGTGCGCCATCATCTTCATGGGCACGAGCATGTCGCTCGCCTACCTGTCGAGCGCCGGCGACCGCGAGCTCAAGCAGTTCGAAGGCGCCCAGGGCAAGTAGTCGCCGGCGGGCGGGCGCGGGCGGCGTATCCTCGACACA
This sequence comes from Byssovorax sp., assembly GCA_036500365.1. Taxonomy (GTDB): domain Bacteria; phylum Myxococcota_A; class Polyangia; order Polyangiales; family Polyangiaceae; genus DASYCF01. The sequence goes on along the minus strand of DASYCF010000162.1, from coordinate 3,569 downwards.
CGGGGGGATCGCGCGCGTGGCGGGGCACGAGTTCCATTTCCTGGCGCGGCTCGACCGGGCCACACGCGAGCACCTCGAGCTCGCCCACACGCTCTACCGCGACTACGACGCGCTCCGCTTCGTCCTCGAGCACGGCGTTCGCGGCGACGTCGACCTCCGCGACTTCGACGTCTCGGGTCGCGATCACGTGGCGCTGTCGCTCGCGGACCCGGACGAGGGGCCGTTCGTCCTCGTCACGCGCACGGGTCGGTTCCTCGGGTGCGTGACCACGCCCAAGTCGGCGCATGGCCTCGAGGTCGTCTCGCGCGAGCGCATCGACGCGCTCCTCGATGTGCACGCCGAGACGCGCGAGCCGGACGAAGACGGCGCCGAGAGCGCGGCCGGCGAGTCGCTCGACGACATGTTCGCGCGCATCTTCGAGGTCGGCCCGTACCTGACGCGGGAGGAGTTCTTCGCGCTGTCGGCGCTCACGCCGCTCGTCGAGGCGCAGCTCTTCTACGCGCTCAGCAGCCGGTACGTCGAGGTCGCCACGGCGCGCCACCAGATCGCGCGGCTCATCGCCCGCGTCGAGGGCGTGAAGCCCCGCGAGTTCGACCGCTTCGAGGCGTTCTGGAACGAGATGTGGAGCCTCGCGCACATCTCCGTGCTGCTCGCGTCGCACGGAGGCGACTTCTTGCAGCTGCACGTCGAGGCGGCGCCCGTCCTCGCGAACGCGCTGACGCTGCCGCTGACGACCTTCGGCACGATCGGCCTCTGCCTGCGCGCTGCGTGGGTCGCGGCGAAGGCGGGCGCGTGGCTCCTGCCCTCGCTCGAGCGCGCCTACGCCGAGGCCAAGGACGCGCTGCGGCTGAACGACGCCGTGTTCGGGCTCACGGCCATGGCGCTGCGGCACCCGCGCCTCCGCGCCGACGTGTCGACGGTGCTCGCGACGGGACGCGCGACACGCGACACGTCGATCGACACGTACGCCAGTTGGCTCGTGAAGTGCGCCGAGTCGGCGCTCGACGCGCCGGAGCCGCGCGCGTGCGGCCGCGCGATCGGCGCCGAGCTGTGGCGGCAGCTCACCGAGCACCTGCCCGAGACGTCGCCGCTCCGGTTCGCGTCGGAGGACGACGTGCCCGACGACATCGCGCTGCCGTGCGCGCTCCTCTCGCGCGCGGATCTGCTCGTCGATCGAAAGCACGCCGGCCTCGTGCTCCTGTCGCTGCCGTTCGTCGCCCGCGCCGAGGCCGACGAGCTGTTCTTCGCCGAGGAGCACATCGTGGCGATCCGCCGCCCCGCCCGCGTCGACGACACGATCGATCTGCTCCAGGGCTGGCGGAAGCTCTTCCTCAACGCCGTCGCCGAGCCGAAGCGCGAAGGCCCCTCGCGCCAGGGCCCGTGCCCCTGCGGCAGCGGCAAGAAGTACAAGCGCTGCTGCGAGGGCCGCGGCTGAGGCTCGGGCCTCAGCCGGCGCGCGGAGAGAGCACCGCCGCAAGGACCGTCCCCGCGCCGCAGCCATCGAGGCGTCGCTGCAGCGCAGCGGCGACGAGTTTGTCGCGCCAGACCGCGCGGAAGAAGTCGTCATAGCTCCCCCCGGTTGAACCAACCGGCGAAGTGCGACGCCGCATGGGCCTTGTGAGCCTTGTCATCCGGCGGTGGCGGCGGCGGTGTAGACCAGGGTCAGCGAGGCATGATTCGCGCCGGCGCGCGGCTCGACCAGGAACGCTTGCTCGTGCGACCAAGCCTGCTGCGCGCCGTCCTGGTAGTCCGCGTCGAAGAGGTATTGGTTGCTCGGCGCCACTGCCGTCCGCGTGGTGAAGGTCTTGCCCGCCATGGCGCACAGGGTCGTCACCTGCCGCACCCACCGGATGTCGACGCCTGGCATGTCGATCTGGCTCCGGGAAGACCAGGAGAGTTCGGCCTCGCGCTGTCCGGTGAGCTCGGCGACGCCCCGGATGCGTGCGCCCGGGAGGCGACGGTGGAACAGCCACGGCGCGCCCTGCGTGAGCTCCGCGCGCCGCCGGATGACGCGGCCGACCGCGTCGCCGGGCGAGCGCGAGAACAGGATCAGCAGCGCGTCGAGCACCGTGCTCTTGCCGGCGCCGCTCGGGCCGACGAGCACCGTGAGCGGGGCGAGCCCCTCGACCTTTCCTTCGCGGATGCCGCGGAGGCGCTGGATCTCGATCGACTGGATCATGACTTCATCCCCGGGCGCGCTTTTCGCGGGCGGCGAGCTCCATGTCGCTGTCGACCATGCGCGTGACGAGCTCCTTGAAGCCGATCTTCGGCTTCCAGCCGAGGACCTCGTTCGCCTTCGACGGGTCGGCGAGGAGGAGATCCACCTCGGCCGGGCGGAGGTAGCGCGGGTCGAGCTTCACGAAGTCCTTCGGGTCGAGGCCGACGTGGCCGAACGCGACGTCGAGGAACTCGCGCACGGCGTGCGTCTCGCCCGTGCCGATGACGAAGTCGTCGGCCTCGGGTTGCTGGAGCATGAGCCACATCGCCTCGACGTAGTCGGCGGCGTGGCCCCAGTCGCGCTTCGCGTCGAGGTTGCCGAGGAAGAGCTCCTTCTGCAGGCCGTGCTTGATGCGGCCGATCGCGCGCGTGATCTTGCGCGTGACGAAGGTCTCACCGCGGCGCTCGCTCTCGTGGTTGAAGAGGATGCCGTTGCACGCGAAGAGGCCGTACGCCTCGCGGTAGTTCTTCGTGATGTAGAACGCATACGCCTTCGCGGCCGCGTAGGGGCTGCGCGGGTGGAAGGGCGTCGATTCGCGCTGCGGCGTCTCCGCGACGAGGCCGTACAGCTCGCTCGAGCTCGCCTGGTAGAAGCGGCACCTCGGCGCGTGCTTGCGCATCGCCTCGAGCAGGCGCGTCGTGCCGAGGGCGGTGACCTCCGCCGTGTACTCGGGGATGTCGAACGACACGCGCACGTGGCTCTGCGCGCCGAGGTTGTAGATCTCGTCGGGCTGCGACTCGGCGACGATCGCCTGCAGCGACGAGGCGTCGTTGAGATCGCCGTAGTGAAGCTTCAGCCGCACGTTCTCCTCGTGCGGGTCGCGGTAGAGGTGGTCGATCCTCTCCGTGTTGAACGAGCTCGAGCGGCGGACAACGCCGTGAACGTCGTAGCCCTTCGAAAGCAAGAGTTCCGTCAAGTACGAGCCATCTTGGCCCGTGATCCCGGTGATGAGCGCGCGCGGCATGGGGCGCGCAGACTACCTTGCTTTGCGGGGATCCTGCACGTTCGGATGCTCGTTGTAGAACGCGTCCAGGCTCTCCCGGGTGATCTCGCAGACGATGGCGCCGTCCTTGGCGATCTTGGCCTGGCAGCCGAGGCGGCTGTTCGCGCGGACGTCGAAGGCCTTGTCGAGGATGTCCTCCTCCTCCTCTTCGGCGTCGGTCAGCAGCGCCTTGCCCTCGGTCACGTAGACGTGGCACGTCGAACACGCGCACACGCCGCCGCACGCGTCGCCCTCGGGGGCGTCGACGAGCTTCGAGGCGTCGCGCAGGTTGGTGCCGACGGGGACGTCGACGTCCCACGTCTTGCCGTGGGCGAGGAATCGAACGGTGGTCATGGGGCCTTTCGCGAG
>DASYCF010000161.1:0-4759 GCA_036500365.1 Byssovorax sp. | reverse complement strand
CGCCTCGCCCGGGGCGTCGATCGGACCGTCGAGCGAGACCCCGCACGTCGCGGTCGGGTCGTCGCACGGGACCCAGTAGATGTGGAACAGATCCGCGCGGTCGATCCCCGTGTACGTCCACGTGAGGCCGCCCGCCCTGCCGACGTCGCCCGTCGGCGTCCACGTGAGGCCGTAGGGCGGGAACGTGTCATCCAGCGTCGGCTGGAGCTGCGACTCGGAGCAGCCGACGTGGTTGACGGCCTCACCGGACGGCGTGGCGGGGCACGTGTCGGTGCCGTCAGTCACCCCGTCGCCGTCTTCGTCGCACTGCGGGCCGCTGCAGGGTCCGCCGCCCGAACCCGCACCACCTTCGCCGTGGCCCGCTCCGGCGCCGCTGCTTCCATTCGTCGCGCCGTGCGACGTGGTCGTCCCGCCCGTCGCGCCCCGCGACGTGTCCCCGCTCGCGCCGGTGCTCGAGGTGGTCTCGCTGGTCGGCGCCCCGCCCGCGCCGAAGTCCGACACGTCGCTCCCCGAGGCGCAGGCCGCCGCGGCCAGGGCCGACGCACCGAGCAGCGGAGCGAGGTATTTCAAGCTCATGGAGTCCTCACTGGTTCGTTCGGACGTGGCACCCTCTCGAACGTCGCACGCTCGCGCCACTTGGTCAACGACGCGTGGCCGACGAGCGGGTCGACGCCGCGAGCGCGCGCGTCAGAGCAGGATCTGCGTCGGGTGCTCGACGAGCTGACGCAGGGCCTTCAGGAAGGTCGCGCCGATGGCGCCGTCGACGACGCGGTGGTCGCACGAGAGCGTCAGCGCGAGGCGCTTGCCGGGCACCACGGCGTCGCCCCTCACGACGGGCTCGCTGCGGATCTGGCCGACCGCGAGGATCGCGCCCTCGGGCGGGTTGATCACGGCCGAGAACGCGTCGATCCCGTACATGCCGAGGTTCGAGATCGAGAACGTGCCGTTCGCCATCTCCTCGGCCTTGAGCTTCTTGGCGCGCGCGCGGCCGGCGAGATCGCGCACCTCGGCGGCGATCGTGAGCACGCTCTTCGCGTCGGCGTCGCGCACGACCGGCGTGACGAGGCCGTCGGGCACGGCGACCGCGACCGAGATGTCGACGCGCCGGTGCACGAGGATCGCCTCCGGCGTGAACGACGCGTTGCACTCGGGCACGCGCACGAGCGCGATCGCGCACGCCTTCACGAGGAGATCGTTCACGCTGACCTTCGGCGGCTCCTCGCCCTTCGGCGTCGACGCGGCGAGGTCCGCGAGGATGCGCTCGCGGAGGTCGTGGAGCGGCCCCGCGTCGACGTCGATCGTCAGGTAGAAATGCGGGACGGTCTGCTTCGACTCGGTGAGGCGCCGCGCGATCGCCTTGCGCATCATCGAGAGCGGCCGCGACTCGGGCTGCGCGAGCTCACCCGGCTTCGACGGCGCCTTGGCCGTCCGCGTCCCGAGGCCGGCGAGGTCGCGCGCGACGACGCGCCCGTTCGGGCCCGTGCCGCTCACGCCGCGGAGATCGAGGTCCTGCTCGCGCGCGAGCTTGCGCACATAAGGCGACGCCTTGACCCGCCCGTCCGCCGCCGGCTTCTCCTCGGCTGGAGGCTGCTTCTCCTCCGCTCGAGGCTGCTTCTCCTCGGCTGGAGGCTGCTTCTCCTCCGCTCGAGGCTGCTTCTCCTCCGCTCGAGACTGCTTCTCCTCCGTAGGAGCGGACGTGCCGGGGGCGCCGCCCGTGTACTTCGAGATGTCTTCGCCCTTCTCGCCGAGGACGGCGACCGGCGCGCCGAGCTTCACCACGGTGCCGGCGGGCGCGAGGACGGCGAGGAGCGTGCCCTTGTCGAAGGCGCGGAACTCCATCGTCGCCTTGTCGGTCTCGACCTCGGCGAGCAGGTCGTCGACGGCGACCGCGTCGCCGACGTTCTTGTGCCACGCGCTGATCTGGCCCTCCTCCATCGTCGGGGAGAGCTTCGGCATGTCGAGGACCTTCGCCATGGATTCGCCTCAGCCCTTGTAGAGCACGGCGCGCACCTTCTCGAGGACGCGCGCCGCGTTCGGGATGACGTACTGCTCGAGCTTCGCGTTGTACGGCATGGGGAAGTCGAGCGTGGTCGCGCGCAGGACCGGCGCGTCGAGCTCGTCGAACGCGAGGCGCTGGATGCGGTCGACGATCTCGGCGCCGACGCCGCCGTACGGCCAACCCTCGTGCGCGACGACGCAGCGGTGCGTCTTCGTCACGCTCGCGACGAGCGCCTCTTCGTCGAGCGGGCGCAGCGACCGCAGATCGATCACCTCGGCCGAGATGCCCTCCTTCTCGAGCGTGGCGGCGACCTCGAGCGAGACGTGCACCATGCGGCTCCACGACACGATCGTGACGTCGGTGCCCTCACGCGCGACGCTCGCCTTGCCGAGCGGCACGAGCACGTCGACCCCGTCGGGCACCTCGCCCTTCACGCCGTAGAGCGTCTCGCTCTCCATGAAGAGCACGGGGTTGTCGTCGCGGATCGCGCTCTTGAGGAGGCCCTTCGCGTCGGCCGGCATCGCGGGGGCGAGCACCTTGAGGCCGGGGATGTGCGCGTAGAAGTGCTCCATCGCGTGCGAGTGCTGCGAGCCGACCTGCCGCGCCGATCCGTTCGGCGCGCGGAGCACGATGGGGATGTGGAACTGGCCGCCCGACATCTGCCGGATCTTCGCCGCGTTGTTGAGGATCTGATCGAACGCGACCGCGGAGAAGTTCCACGTCATGTACTCGACGATGGGCCGGAGCCCGACCATCGCCGCGCCGATCGAGATGCCCGTGAAGCCGCTCTCGGTGATGGGCGCGTCGAGCACGCGCTTCGCGCCGAACTTCTCGAGCATCCCCTCGCTGACTTTGTACGCGCCCTGGTAGTGGCCGACCTCTTCGCCGACGAGGTAGACCAGCGGATCGCGGTCCATCTCCTCGACCATCGCGGCGCGCACGGCCTCGCGGTAGCGGAGCGCGGTCATCGGGCGAACGCCCCGGCGTACGTCGTCGCCTCGAGCAGCTCGGGCCCGGGCTCGGCGCTCTCTTCGGCGAACTTCACGGCGTCGGCGATCTCCTCTTCGACCGCGGCGTCGACGCGCTCGAGCGCGTCCTTCTGCCCCTCCGCCTCGAGCTCGGTGCGCGCGCGGAGCACCGCGTCCTTCTTCTTGTGCTCCTCGAGCTCCTCGGGCGTCCGGTACTTGCCGGGATCGCTCATCGAGTGGCCGCGGAAGCGGTACGTGCGGATCTCGACGAGCGTGGGCTCGCTGTGCGTGCGCGCGCGGTCGATCGCCTCGCCGAGGCGCTCCTTCACCTGGAGCGGGCTCTCGGCGAAGAAGCGGTCGCGCGCCAAGCCGTAGCCGAGCGCCTTCATGCTCACGTCTTCCACGCTGAAGGTGCGGCTCATCGGCGTGCCCATCGAGTACTCGTTGTTCTCGCACACGAACACGATCGGCAGCTTCCACAGCGCGGCGAGCGAGCAGCCCTCGTGGAAGTCGCCGATCGAGACGGCGCCCTCGCCGAAGAACACGATCGAGACGCGGTCCTCGCCGCGGTACTTCGACGCGAACGCGGTGCCGGCGGCGATCGGGATGTGGCCGCCGACGATGCCGTAGCCGCCGAGCATGTTGTGCTCCTTGTCGAAGAAGTGCATCGACCCGCCGAGGCCCTTCGAGCAGCCGGTGACCTTGCCGTAGAGCTCGGCCATCGCGGCGCGCGCCGGCATGCCGCGCGCGAGCGCCATGCCGTGGTCGCGGTATGTCGTGAGCAGGTAGTCGTCCGGGCGGAGCGCCGCGGCCGCGCCGACGGCGATCGGCTCTTGCCCGATGTAGAGGTGCAGGAAGCCGCCGATCTTGCCCTGCGCGTAGGCGCGCGCGGCCTCCTCCTCGAAGCGGCGGATGAGGTGCATCTGCCGATAGAGCGCGAGGCGCTGCGCGGCGTCGACAGCGGGACCGGGTTGCGAGTCGTTCGGCATCGTCGGGTCGCGGGGAGAGGGCGCGGAGCATAGTCGACGCCGCGCGCCGCGCGAGCGTTTCGCGCGCGGCCGAGGTCCCTTCTTCACGGCGCATCGTCGACCGCGCCCGCGAGCGCAGCGGCGACGAGGCCGGCCGATTCGACCCGTTCCCGGCAGAGGTCGAACGGAAAGCTCCGTACACCCGACCGGCAGACGAAGGCGTCCCGCGCGCGATCGAGGTCGGGTCCGAGCAGTTCCCGGAGACGCCCTTCCTCGGACGCGACTGGGTCGACACCCGCACGGACACGTATCGGCTCCTCGGCTGGGTCGACGTCGACAAGGTGACGTTCCCGACGACGCCGCTCGACACCGCGAGCTACACGAAGTTCACGCAGATGATCGACGCGACCCTCGCGAACCTGAGCACGGCGTGACGCGGTAACGGCGCCGCGCGGGTTGCGCCGGCCCGCCGCCCGGACGACCATCTGGCGCATGCCCGGCATCACGCTCGAGACCCGCGACGACATCGGCGTGCTGCACGTCGACGTCGGCCGCGGCAACGCCATCGACCAGCGGTTCGTCGATCGGCTGACGTCGGCGCTCTACGAGCTGCTCGAGTCGCCCGTGCGCGCCGGCGTGATCACGGCGCCGGGGAAGGTGTTCTCGGGCGGCCTCGACCTCGCGTGGACGGCCGAGCTCGACCGCGAGGGCATGGGCGATTTCGTCGACGGATTCGAGGGGATGTTCGAGCGCGTGTACACGTTCCCAAAGCCCCTCGTCGCGGCCGTGAACGGGCACGCGTTCGCGGGCGGCGCCGTGCTCGC
>DASYCF010000160.1:0-3283 GCA_036500365.1 Byssovorax sp. | reverse complement strand
GCGCCCTTATGGGGGCCGAGCGCCCGCCTCAGCCTGGCTTGGGGGGGGCGGCGACGGGTACGAAGCTGCCGCCGACGATACGCTCGCTCTTCGCGGGGACGACGCCGGGGTACACCATCACCTTCGCCTCGCCGATCGACTGGTCGCGCGCGGCGACCCACTCCATGCGCTCGTGGACCCACTCCATGACGGCCTTCTTCGCGTCGTCGGTGATCTCGCGGTCGTCGAGCGGGTCGGTCTTCTCGAGGTCGGGCGTGTCGAAGCGGTAGCGGAGCTCCATCGGGCGGGTCGGGCTCGCGTTCTTCGCCGCCTCGCGCGCGGCGCGCTGCTGGGCCTCGAGGTCCTTGCGCTGGGCCTCTTCGCGCTTGTCGCGCTCGTCGGCGGCCTTGTCCTCGAGCGCCTGCACGAGCTCCTGCTCGGCCTCGGTGAGGGGGCGCATCGCGGCCTTCATGCGCGCGTTGTCGTCGCGGGTGATGCCCTCGAACACGACGCCGAGCACCTCCGTGTTCTCGGGGCGCGCCTCGAGCCACTTCACCGCCTCCTCGACGCTCGGCAGCTCGCACACACCGGGTTCGCCGCTCGTCAGATCCTTGAGCCGGAGCATCACCTTGGGCATGCGCGGGAGCGTACTCGAAGGTCGGCGCCGCCGTCATCGCCACGTCGCGACGAAGCGCGCGCGCTCGATCCGGACGCCCTGGAGCTCGCCGTCGGGCGCGGTCTCGGGCCAATCGACGCGCGCCTCCGCGGCCCCGGCGAGCTCGAGCGCGGTCGAGACGAAGCCGGTGGTCGACGCGACGTAGAGCCCGTTCATCTGCGAGGGCACGCGGACGAGCTCGCCCTCGAAGCGCCCCGGCTCGACGCGGATCGTGCGCGCCTCCGTCGGCTCGTAGTAGCGGTTGAACGCGAGGAAGAGCCGCGTCGCCATCGCCTCGGGCGAGCTCGTCTTGAGCATGGGCTTGTAGATGCCGTGAACTGCGCGCTCGGCGCCCTTGCGCGCGATCGCCTCGACGAACGCGGCCGGCGCGACGCGCGCGCGCTCGGCGAACGCGACGTTCAGGCGAACGAGCGGCGACGCGTCGTAGGCGCCGCTCACGACGAAGATGCGGTCGAAGTACGGCAGGTACGGGTCGGCCGCGCCGAGCAGCGTCGCTATCGCCGCGCGGCCGCCGGGGAGCTTCTTGTCCGCGTACGCGAGCGAGCCCTCGTACGCGGCGCCGCGCGCGCGAAACGGACCCTCCCCGAGCGCGAAGCGCGCGACGTCGATCGGCTCGAACCGAAGCTTCGGCGGCGACGACGCGCTCATCCTGCGCGCAGAGGGTAGTCGATCGAGCGGCCGCGCCCGGCGCGACGATCCTCCGCGCGCCGAAATGAGCGCTACGCTCGCGCGCGGCGACCGCGGACCAAGATCGGGGACGTCCGCTCTTCGGAACGGGCCGAACCTCTCCGGGGCTCCCCCGGGGGACGAAGCGAAGCACACATCGAGGCGCAAGGCCGCCGCTGCGCGATGCGCAGGTCAGGCCGTGCCAGACGAGATCGGTTGGACGCGGTCGCCGCTCTTCGATCGACCCGCACCATGCGCGATCCTCGGCTCCTCTCGCGCGCGCTCGCCGAGGCCTTCCTCGCGGGGCGCTGGTCCGCGCGCGAGCTTACGGCGCGCGGCGCCGTCGTGGTCGGCGGGCGGCCTCCCTGGCTCGCCCCGCTCGCGCGGCGCATCGCGAAGATGGAGGCGCGGGACGTCGACGCGATCGCGAAGCGCATCCAGGCCGGCGCCGCGTTTCGAACCGCGACGCGTCCGCCCGCCGAGATACCGATCGTGCGCCGGTGGCTCTTCCGCGAGCCCGCGTTCATGCCTGGACGCTTCGACGTGCCCGCGCTCGCGACGGCGGGTGAGCTCGCCGCGTGGCTCGGCCTCACGCCGGGGCAGCTCGACGCGCTCGCCGATCTGCACGGACGAGGGCGGCGCGCACGCGAGAAGCACCGGCACTATCGCTCGACGTGGATCGCGCGCCCCGGCGCGGCGCCGCGGCTGCTCGAGGCGCCGAGGCCGCTCTTGCTGGTGCTCCAGCGAGCTGTGTTGCGGGACGTGCTCGATCGCGTACCGGCGCACGACGCTGCGCACGGCTTCGTCCGTGGCCGCAGCGCGATCACGTTCGCGACGCCGCACGCGGACAAGGAGGTCGTCGTGCGGCTCGATCTGGAGGGCTTCTTCGGCTCCGTGTCGAACGCGCGCGTCGCCGCGATCTTCGCGACGCTCGGCTACCCGCGCGACGTGGCGCGCCTGCTCGCCGGCCTCGCGACGACGCGCGCGCCGATCGAGGTGATCGCGGCGGCGCCCGCGGCCGACGTCGCGAGCGCGATCGGCCCGCGGTTTCGCGCGTTGCGACGAGCCGCCGAATCGCATTTGCCGCAGGGCGCGCCCACGTCTCCTTCGCTCGCGAACCTCGCCGCGTTCGGGCTCGACGTGCGCCTCGCGGCCGCCGCGCGCGCCGCTGGCGTCACGTACACGCGCTACGCCGACGACCTCGCGTTCTCGGGAGACGCGGCGTTCGCGGACGCGTCGACGGCGTGGGTCGCCCTCGTCGCGCGCGTCGCGGCCGAGGAGGGGTTTCGCTTGAACGCGCGCAAGACCCGCGTCGCGCGCGCCGGCGTGCAGCAGCGGCTCGCCGGCCTCGTCGTCAACGCGGCGCCCGCCGTGCCCCGCGCCGAGCGCGAGAGGCTCGAGGCCATCTTGCACCGCTGCGCGACGCGCGGCGCGGCCGGAGAGAACCGCGAACGACACCCCGACTTCCGCGCGCACCTCCGCGGCCGCATCGCCTGGGTCGAGGCCGCGTGTCCGCGCCACGCGGAGAGGCTCTTGAGGCTCTTCGGCGCGATCGATTGGAGCACGATCCCTTGATGGCCTATCGACGAAAGAGGCGCTCGCACCGGTCGTCCGGGGAGACGCCCGCGTCGCGAAACCCGTGTCGCGCGTAGAGGCGGAGCGCAGGCGCGTTGTCGGCCTTGACCGAGAGCACGACGCGGCGCTCACCAGCCCAACGAATGACGTGCTCCACGGCTGCGTCGCCCACGCCGCGCGCGCGCGCCCAGGGCGCGACCCACAGTGACAGGAGCTCCACCTCGTCTCCCGTGACGGCCGCGCCGACCATCCCGACGTGCGCACCGTCGATGGAGAAGACGGTGTTGAGCGGCACGTTCGTCAGCCGGGCGCGCCACCGCGCCTCGGTGTCGCCGGGGCCCGACCACTCGGCGAGCGTCGAGCCGAAGGCGCCGGGCGCCTCCGCGA
>DASYCF010000159.1:0-2800 GCA_036500365.1 Byssovorax sp. | reverse complement strand
CGACGCGCAGGCCGGCGCGGAGCGCGTCGCGGCGGGAGGTCGAGCGCGGCGGTCCGCAGCCGACGCGCCAGCCGCGGCGCCCGCTGACGTGCCCGCGGCTCAACCTGGGTACGCGACGCCGCCGCCGGTGGCCGACACGATCGCGGCGGCGTTCATCCCCACGCGCTCGACCGACGAGCTCTTCGGCGCGCAGCCGTTCCCGCGCACGGGCGGTGAGAGCCAGCGCATCGATCGCATCGCGACGGCGCGCGCGAGCGACCTCCGTCAAAACCGCTTCGCCGCGTGGGGTGTACGATGAGCCCGCGCCGCTCGATCAAGGCCTGCTCGTGCGCCGTCGTCGCGCTCGCGCTCCTCGCAGTCGTCGGCTGCTCCAAGGTCTCGCACGACGACGCGAAGTCGTATGCGCCCGCGCCGTCTCCCGTCGCCGCGCCGTGCCCGGGCAACGAGGCCGTGGTCGATCCGACGCTGCTCGCGTTCCTGTCGAAGGCGCGCGCGATTCATCACGAGGCCGATCTCGCGGAGGACGCCGGCGACAAGGCCGGCGCGGTGCGCGCCCTCGACGAGCTCGTCGTCGGTCCCGTGCCGGGCGGCGCGTCGCCCCCTCCCGAGGCGGTCGAGGTGCTGGCCGACACGCGCGCGCGCCTCGCCGACCTCCGCAGCGCGCTCGGTCAGTCCGAGGCCGCCGAGCGCGACGTCGAGGTCGGCCTGCGGCTCGCGACGCAGCCGACGCACTTCCGCGGCCACCTCTACGAGGTCCTCGGCGTGGTCTACGAGCGGCGCGCGAAGGCGCAGGCCGACGCCGGCAACGCCGCCGCCGCCGACCGCGCCAAGAGGCAGGCGGTCGAGGCCTATCAGCGCGCGGTCGCGGTGCAGGACGAGGTCATCCGACGCGCGCTGCCGCCGACGCGAAGGTGAAGACCGCGCTCGCTCCGACCGACGTCGCGCCCGGCGAGCGCCGCGACCCGCGCGAGTGGACGACGCGCCAGCGCCGCAAGAACGACGTCGTGTACGCGCTCGTTCGTGCGGGCGTCGCCTTCGCCGCGGTGGCTCCGCCCGCGCTCGTGCGGGCCGCGTGCGCGGGGCTCGCGCTCGCGGCGTGGGCCGCGATGCCGACGACGCGTCGGCGCGTGCGCGCTCGCCTGCGCGGCGCCGCCCGGCCCGAGTCGTCGATGCGCGCGTTCCTCGACGCGGGCGCCACGCTCGCCGGCATGGCGGCGCTCTTTCGCCCCAACGAGCGCGCGCGGAGGTCGCTCACGATCGACGACGCGTCGCGCGACGCCTTCCGGAGCGCGCTCGACGAGGGGCGAGGCGTCGTGTTCGTGTCGGCGCACCTCGGGCCGTGGGAGCGCATGGCGGCGCTGCTCGTCGAGGAGGGGTTCCCCGTCGCGACCGTCGCGCGGGAGAGCTACGACCCGCGCCTGACGGCGTGCGTCTACGAGCGACTTCGAGCGGCGCGCGGCGTGCGCTCGATCTACCTCGGCGATCCGCGCCTCGCGACGGGCGTCGTCCGGGAGCTCGTCGCCGGGCGCGCCGTCGGCTTCCTCGTCGACCTGCCGGGGCGGGTGGAGTCGATCGCCGCCACGCTGTTCGCCGCGCCGGCGCGGCTCCCTGTGGGTCCGGCGCGCGTCGCCCTCGCGCGGCGCGCCGCGGTCGTCGTCGGGACGGCGCCGCGCGGGCGCGTCACCATCTCGCGCGTCGCGACGGCCGACCTCGCGCCGGGCGCCGAAGGCGAGGCGGCGCTGCTCGCGCGGATCGCGGCCGAGGTCGACCGGCGCATCACGGGCGCGCCCACGGAGTGGCTCGGGTTGTTCGCGCCGCCGATCTTTCCCCCGAGCGAGGGTTCTCGCTAGAATCACCCGGTTCGCGGCGTCTTTCTCATGCGCATCCCGAAGCCCGTCGCCGGGCGCGACGTCCGGTCGCTCCCGCTCGCTCCGCTCGAGGGCTACGTGCTCTCGCGCGTCGACGGCATCGCCAGCGAAGCGGCGATCGTCGCGGCGACGGGCCTCGGCGCGGAGGCGGTCGCCGTCGCGCTCGAGCGGCTCGCGGCCCTGGGCGCGGTCGAGCTCGACGGCGCGCACGTCTCCGGATCGCGTCCGCTCGCCGGTTCGGCGGCCCCGTCGAGCCCCTCGGCGGAGCCGCCGCCCGTCTCCGCGGCCCGCGTCGTCACCGCCTCTTCCGACCGCGCCGCGGCGCCCGCGGCCCCCGGCGACGAGAAGGTCGACATCGACCCCGCGAAGCGCGCGCGCATCCTCGAGCTCTTCGGCAAGCTCGGGGAGCTCTCGCACTACGAGCTCCTCGGCGTCACGCAGGTCGATCAGAAGAAGGAGATCAAGTCGGCGTACTACCAGCTCGCGCCCGAGTTTCACCCGGATCGCTACTTCCGGAAGGAGCTCGGCTCGTTCAAGCAGAAGATCGAGGCGATCTTCACGCGCGTCACGCTCGCGCACGACGTGCTGACCGTGAAGGAGAAGCGCGCCGAGTACGACGAGTACCTCGAGCAGACGCAGCAGAACCGGGCGCTGGCGGCGCTGCTCGACGACTCGGCGCCGCTGACGCCGCCGCCTCCGGCCGCTGTGCCGACGCCTCCGCCGGCGCCGCCCACGCCTGCGCCTGCGGCTCCCGTCACGCCCGCGCCCGCGAGGCCGATCGACCGCGCGGCGATGGAGCGCGATCGGCGGGAGATCCTCGCGCGCAAGCTCGTCGGCGGTCGCGGCCTCGTCGCGCGCGCGGCGTCGGCCCCTCCGGCGCCTCGGTCCTCGGCGCCGCCTGCGCAGCCGTCCGGGCCGCCGGTCGCCGCCCA
>DASYCF010000158.1:0-1858 GCA_036500365.1 Byssovorax sp. | reverse complement strand
ACGATCGGGATGGAGCTCATCCTCGCGTTCGTGCTGTTTTCGCCGCTGTTCCACGTGTGGTGCCGGCGCGCCGTCATCTTCATGATGAACACGCTGCATATCGCCTTCGGTACGGCGATGGTGCTCGGCCCGTTCGCGTGGGCGGCGTGCTGCTTCTCGACGCTGCTCTTCACGACGACCGACGTCGACCTCGCCTACGCGACGATGCGCCGGCCGCACCGCGCGCGCACCGTGGTGTTCGATCGACGCTCGGGCGGCGCGCTGCTCGTCTGCCGCATCTTGAAGCGGCTCGACGGGTTCGAGCTCCTCACGTTCCGCGCCGCCGACGACGTGGAGATGGGCCTCCGCGCGGTCGACGCCTCGGGCAAGGAGAGCACGTGGAACGACGCGCTCGCCGACATCGTCGCGGCGCTGCCGCTCGGGCCCGCCCTCGCCTGGCCGCTGCGCCTGCCGGTCGTGAAGCACCTCGTGAACGCGGCGCTCGTCTTCGTCGACGACCACGAGGTCTCGGGCTTCTTCGGCCTGCGCGTGCCGGCCGTCGGCGTCGACCATGGCGAGCCGTCGCCGATTCGCCGCGGCACGCGCCGCTGGATCTTCGGCGCGGTGCGCGAGCTCGGCGTGCTGCTGATGTTCGTCGGCGCGCTGAACCAGGCGGCGGTCGAGCTCTGGGTCATCAACAAGCGCTGGCACGTCCCGCAGCCCGAGCCGACGCGCCTGCTCGCGCTGAAGCTCCGCTTCCTGCAGGGCTGGTTCATGTTCTCGCCGAACCCCGTCATGGACGACGGGACCATGGTCGTCGACGCCGAGACGAAGGACGGCCGCCACATCGACCCGTTCACGGGCAAGAAGCCCGACTTCGACCTCTTGAACGCGAAGAGCTACGGCTACTCGCAGATCTGGTGCGACTACCTGAACCGCATCCACCTGCCGTCGAACACGGCGTACCGCGACGCGATGAAGGACTACATGTTCCGCTTCCAGGACCGCACCGGCCACCCCGAGGACGAGATCGTCCGCGGCGACGTGTACTGGGTTCAGGACATGAACCCGAAGTGGAACGAGAAGAAGTCGTGGAAGTTCGAGCAGGTGAAGGTCTTCTCGTTCGAGCGGCCCGGCTTCGAGCAAAAGAAGCCCCCCACCCCGCCGCCGCCCCACGTGCCCGCCGCCGCGACGCCGCAGAACGCCCCGCGCCTGTGACGAATTCGCGCTTGACGGCGCCCCCGCCGCGAGTATTCTCCGCCCCCGCGTTGGGCCTGTAGCTCAGTTGGGAGAGCGCTAGAATCGCACTCTAGAGGTCGCAGGTTCGATCCCTGTCAGGTCCACCAGCTTTCTTACGCACGCATCCGAGCGGCCGCGTTCCGGCCTCGCTCTTCTCGGCGGTCAGTTGCCGGCCCTCCGCGATCGTACGAGGTTTCGTCTCCGCGCCGCGTGATAGCTTGCGCTCGTGGTGACGAGGACGGTCTGCCTCACGGCGCTGGTCGCCGTCGGGTGCGGCGGCGCGAAGACGGCGCAGGTCGTCGCCGCTCGCTCCGCGCGGACGCCCGCCCCGGTCGTCGAGGTCGCTGCGGCGCGGGCGCCGCTGCGGCGGCTGACGCGTGACGAGTACAACCACGCCGTCCGCGATCTGCTCGGCGACGCGTCGCGCCCGGCCGACGCGTTTCCGCCGGACGAGGACATCGGGGGCTTCGAGAGCAACGGCGTCGCGCCCGTCACGCAGCTCCTCGTCGAGCGGTACATGGACGCGGCGCACGCCGTCGCCGAGGCCGCCGCGCCGCGCATCGACGCGATCGCGCCGTGCGCGCCCGGCGAGCTGAAGCAGCGGTGCGCAAGCAAGTTCATCGGCACGTTCGGTCGGCTC
>DASYCF010000157.1:0-20149 GCA_036500365.1 Byssovorax sp. | reverse complement strand
GTCGGGGCTGTCGCCCTCATCCCACGTGAGGAAGATCACACCGCCCGCCTGGTACGTCGCGCTCTGGAGGATCTTCGGGATCTCGGTCGAGAGCCACGCGTCCTCCTGCTCGATCTCGACCGCGTAGTCGTCGGAGTTGCTCGGATCGACGGTGCTGTCGCGGTTGTGGCCGTTGTCGACCAGGTTGGGCGTGATCCACATGTACTTGTAGTCGCCGGCGGCGAGGTCGGTCGGGAACACGCTGTAGTCGACGTTGAGCCGGCTGCACTTCTGCACGTCGTCCTGGATGTCGCTGAAATAGAGGAACGGGTCGTGGCGAGGCGCGTAGTTCCCGTCGTTGTCGAGCTTGCACGGCGTGCCCATGCTCTCTTGGTACGAACGCCATTTGACGTTGCCGTCGTCGAGCTGCTGGCCGAGGTGCGGCGCCGTCACGGGGAAGCTCCCGAAGCCCCAGTTCCAGTCGGGATCCACGTCCGTCGGCGCGCCTTGATCGGAGCCGCTGACGAGCCACAGGTAGTTGAGGAGCGACGGGTGCTCCATCGAGTCGTAGTAGTTCGCCGCGAAGCCGTACTGGGCGATGAGCGAGTTGATGTAGGGCGCCGCGGCGCTGCCGACGATGTCCTCTTCGGAGTGGTTCTCCATCACGATGGTGAACACGGTGGTGAAGCCTGGCGTGTGATCCGCGCCGCCTCCGGTGCCCGTGGCGCTGCCGCCGCCGACGCTCGTTCCCGCGCCCGGTCCGGTCGACGACGTCGCGTCGCCCGCGCCGCTGCCGGTCGTCTGCGCGGTCGACGTCGACGTCGACATCGAGCTCGAGGTCGAGCTGGTCGTCATGCGCGTGCCGGTGCTCGTGGTCGACGCGCCGCCCGCGCTCGTCCCCACGCCGTCGCTGATCGACGACTCGCCCGCGCCGCTGCCGCCCGCGTCCGACGTGCCCGACGAGCCGCACGCCGCCGCGAGGAGGACCACGCCGCCGACGCCCAAGAGAGCCAAGCGCTTCATTCGTCGATGGTAGGCCTCGATTTCTGCGGTACTCAAGCCTTCGCGGCGGCCACGCCGGCGCTTCGAACAGGAAAACCGTGAGCGCGACGAAGCTTCAATTTTATTTCGATTTCATCTCGCCGTACGCCTACCTCGCGTGGACGCAGGTGCGCGACCTCGCGGCGAGGCACGGGCGCGAGGTGGAGCCGGCGCCGGTGCTCTTCGCGGCGCTGCTGAACGCGAACGGGCAGAAGGGGCCGGCCGAGATCCCCGACAAGCGCGCGTATCTGTTCAAGGATTGCTTCCGCACCGCGCACCGCCTCGGGGTCCCTTTCGCGCCGCCGCCGTCGCATCCGTTCAACCCGCTCGTCGCGCTTCGCGTCGCGTCGCTCGAACTCGACGGGCCCACGCGCGCCCACGTGATCGACGCGCTCTTCTCGGCCGTTTGGTCGGGAGGTCCGGGTGCAGAGACCTCGCCGATCGTGGCCGCGGTGTTGAGCCGCGCGGGGCTGTCCGGCGCCGATCTCGCCGCCGCGGCGACGACGCAGCCTGCGAAGGACGCGCTTCGGCGTACGACCGACGCGGCGCTCGCGCGCGGCGTGTTCGGCGTGCCGACGATGGTCGTCGACGAGGAGCTCTTCTGGGGCTTCGACTCGTTCGCGAACCTCGAAGTCGTCCTCGACGGGAACGACCCGTTGCGCGCGGAAGACGTCGCCGCGTGGCAAGCCGTGAAGCCCTCTGCGACGCGCTGACGCGCCGGCGAAATAGCCAAGAACTGGCGGGCGACCTCGGGGCATCTGGTACGCTCGCGGCACCCGCACTGCATGAGCTCACCCGAAGGTCCCGCCGAAGAAACGCCCAGCGAAGAGGGACGAAGCGGGTCACCCACGATCGGTCGGACGATGCCGCCGCCCGAGCTGCTCGAGCGTGCCGCGCCTGCGTCCGTGAGCGAGCTGGTCTTGCAGGCGGCGCGTCGCGAGGCGGCGCTCCCGCGGCACGGCGGCCCGCACGCGGAGGAGGGCAGCATGCGCGCGCGCCTCGTCGCGAGCCAGGCCGCCGGCGACGTCGCGGGGGAGCGCGAGGCGGCGATCGCGCTGGCGCGGCTCCTCGCGGCGCGCGGCACCGACCTCGACGCGGCGACGAAGCTCGCGCGGCGCGCCCTCGGCCTCGGCGACGACGCGGCGCTCCGGGTCGAGCTCGCGGGGTGGCTCGCGGGCCTCGGCGAGGCGGGGCTCGCGTCGGCGACGCTGCGCAGCTTGTGCGAGACGCCCGACGGCGGCGCGTCGCCCGACACGGCGCGCACGCTCGTGAAGATCGCCGTGCTGCTCGCCCGCGGCGGCGACGCGCAGGGCGCCGCGGACGCGCTGATCGAGGCGTCGGCGCACGATCCGTCGGACGCGATGGCCGGCGAGCTCCTCGGCACGCTCGCCGCCTGGGCGCCGGAGCTCGTGCCTCCCGCCGCCGCGGCCGCCGCATACATCGAGGCGGCGGCGCGTCGCGAGGCGCAGTCGGATCACGAGGCGGCGTTCGAGGATCGCCTGCGCGCCTTCGAACTCGCTCCCGGCGACGAGATCGCGGCGCGCGCGCTCGCCGACACGCTCTTCGCCGACGGCCGGGGCGGCGCGGCGGACGAGGTCATGCGCGCGCACGCGGCAGCGCTCGGCGCGACGCTCGCCGACGGCGGCCAGGCGGCCCTCGCGGTGCACCGCGCGCGCCTCCTGATCGCGCTCAAGCAAGGCGACGTCCCGCGCGCGATCTCCGCGCTGCTCGACGGGAATTTCGCCTCGGACTTCGACGGCGACCTCGCGCTCAAGGTCGACGAAGCGCTGAGCGCGGCCGGCCTGTACGAGCTCTCCGCGCTGCGCCTCGAGGTGCGAGGCCTGCGCGCCCGCACGCCGTCCGCTCGGGCAGAGGCGTTCGCGTCGCTCGCCCGCCTCGCCGCCGGGCCCATGCGCGATGCGCCGCGCGCCGTCGAGGCGTGGATCGAGGTGCTCGCGAACGACCCCGCCAGCGAGCCCGCGCTCGCCGCGCTGCGCGAGAACGGCGCGCAGACCGCGGATCCCTCGGCCCTCGTCGAGGCGCTCGTCCGCGCGGGCGACGCGGGCACCGGGAGCGCCGCCGCGCGCGTCGCCGCCATGCGCACGCTCGTCGGGATCGCGGACGGCGCGTTCGACGCGCCGCGGCTCGCCGTGTGGGCGCTCGAGCGCATCGGCGCCGCCGGCGGCATGACCGACATGCTCACGGCCGAGCTCCAGCGCCACCGCGCGCGCGCCGAGCGCGAGGACGCGGGGCTCGACGCGGCGAAGGCATCGGTCGAGGCGGCGACGGACGACGCGGCCCGCCTCGACGCGCTGCGCACGCTGGCCGCCACGCACGCGAAGCGGCCCGACGATCGCGCCGGCGCCGCGCGCGCGCTCGCGGACCTCGCCGCGGCCCAGCCCGACGACGGAGCGGCGAAGCTCGCGCTCGAGCGCCTCGCGGCGCGCCCGCTCGCGTCGGACGCCGAGGGCGAAGACGCCGCGTGGGGGTCGAAGACGGCCGCCGCCGACGCGCTCGAGGGCCTCTACACGGCTCGCGCCGAGGCGGGTGACGCGCGCGCCCGAGCGTCGCTCGCTGCGTTCGCGTGGCGGCGCGGGGACGCGAACGCAGGCGCGGCGGCGCTCGCGCCGTTGTTCGAGGACTCGACGGACGAAGGCGCGCTCGATCTAGCGACCGCGCGGATCTCGGCGAGCCTCGCGCTCGTGTTCGGCTCGGTCGTGAACCGCCCCGACGTGCGCGCGCGCGCCCTCGAGCGGCTCGCGACGCCGGTCGCGGCCCCCGTGCGCGCGGTGCTCCTCGCCGCGGCCGCCGACGCGCACGCGTCGCTCGGCGCGACCGACCGCGCGCGCGCCCTCGCCGAGCTCGCGTGCGAGGCGGACGCCGCGTCGACCGACGACGCGGGGAAGCCCGTCGGCGCCGGCGTCGCGCGCGCGCTCTCCGCCCTCGCCGCGCTCGCCCGCGGCCCCGAGCCGAGCGCCGACGCGGCGCGCGACGGCGCGGAGAGCAGCGACCCGGCGCCCGTCGTCGATCGCCTCGGGGCGGCGGCGATCGAGCGCGCGATGACCGCCGTCGTGCCGCGTGGATCGCTGTGCGACGCGCTCGCGGCGTCGCTCGACGCGCTCGGCGAGACGCACCTCGCCTTCGCGTGGACGCAGCGCTGGCTCGCGCTCCGACCGGGCGCGCCGCGCGCGATGGCCGAGCTCCTCCGCCGCGCCACCGCGATGGGCGACGCCGCGCGCGTGGCCGACGCGGTGTCGTGGGTGCTCGCCCAGCCCGAGCCGCTCGCCGGCCTCGTCGCGCCCATCGCCGACGCGCTCGACGCGCTGCTGGCCCTCGACCGGACCAAGGCGCGCGCGCTCGCGCGGAAGGCGCTCGACGTCGTCGGTCCGCGCGTCGGTCCGCTGCGCGAGCGGCTCGTCGCCTTCTCGGAGGCGGCGCGCGACGCGGGGCTCGCGATCGCCGTGCTCGAGCGCCACCTCGCGAGCGAGGCCGTCCCCGCGGCGGAGGCGAACCTGCTCTTCGAGCTCGCCGCGCGACGCACGAAGGCCGGCGATTTCGACGGCGCGGCGCGCGAGCTCGCCCGCGCCGCGGAGCGCGGCGCCGACGCGAAGACGGTGCTCGCCCGCGCCGACGCGCTGGAGCTCGCCGCCCGCGAGGGCTCGAGCTGGCTCGACGCCGACGGGCTCCTCGGCCTCGCGCAGGCCCGCGCGCAGGCCCTGTCGGCCCTCGGCCCCGAGGCGAGCGCGTCCGCGGCGCAGGCGTGGCGCGAGCTCGGCAGCCTGCGCTGGGATCTCGCGGGCGACCGCATCGGCGCCGAGGAGGCGTTCTATCGCGCCGCCGAGCTCGTGCCGAAGGGCGCGGCCTGCTTCGCGCGCGATCTGGTCGATTTCGGCGGCGTCGATCACGCGATCGCCGCGCTGTTCCGGCGCGCCGATCGCGTCGGCGTGCAAGGTGAGCCGCGCGCGCGCGCCGAGCTCCTCATCGAGGCGGCCGCGCTCGCGCACGCGGCGGGCAACGCGGCGGGCGCGCTCCGGGCCGGGTTCCTCGCGATCGCCAGCGACCCGACGCGCGCCGACGTGCTCCCGTTCGTCGAGCGCAACGCCCACATCGAGGGCGGCATCGACGCGCTCGACGAGTCGTACGATCGGGTCGCGGGCGCGGCGCTCGGGTGCTTCGGGCGGCGGGCGGCGCACGCGCGCGGCGCGCGGCAGCTCGAGCGGCGTGGCGCCGTCGACCTCGCGCTCAAGCACGCGGCGCTCGCGCTCGAAGCGCTCCCCACGGAGGGCGTCGCGCTGACGAGCCTCGCCCGGCTCGCCGAGCGCGCGACCAACCCGGGCGACGCAGTGCGAGCGCTCGTCCGCGTCGCCGACGCGAGCACCGCGCGCGCGCGACCGACGTGGCTCCGCCGGGCCGCCGAGCTGGCCGGCCACGGCGACGAGGCGGCGCGGACGCGCATCGACCTGCTGCTCCGCGCGCTCAACGCCGCGCCGGACACGAGCACGGTCACGCTCATCGCGGCCGCGCTCGGCGAGCTGCAGGAGCACGGCGACGACGCGGCGGACGCGACGATGCGCCTCGATCGGGCCTTCCGCGCGTCGCTGAAGAAGCTCGACGGGCCCGAAGGCGCGCGCGCGGCCGTGGCCATGGCCGAGCTCTCCGCGCGGCTCGGCGCGGCGGAGCTCGCGTTCGCGGCGCTCACGCGGGCCGCCAGCGCCGACGGTGACATCGACGAGTTCGCCGTGCTCGAAGAGCGGGTCGCCGTGCTCGCCGCGCACCCCGAGGCGCGCGCGTGGGTGCAGGGCGTCCGCGAGGCCGCCGAGAAGCCGTACTCGAGCGTCGGCGGCGCCCTCCTGCGCCTCGCGAGCGAGGTCGCCGGCGCGGTGTCCGCCGCCGAGCCGGACGAGGCCACGCGCGCCGAGGACCTGAAGCTCGCGGCGGCGCTCTTGCTGCACGCCGCCAAGCACGCGCCCGACGACGATCAGCTCCTCGCCGACGCGGCGCTGCTCGTCGAGGCCGTAGACGATCCCGACCTGCACGCCGCGTTCGCGGCCGCGTTCCCGCGCGCCCGCCACGTCGAGGCGCTCACGCACGTCGCCGACCAGGCCGAGCGCGACGGCAGCGTCGAGGCCACGGTCGAGGCGCTCGAGCGCGCGATCGCGAGCGAGGGCACGGCAGGTCCGAACCGAGCTTCGCTGGCGGCGCGCCTGCGCGAGGTGCTGCGCCTGCACGGTCGCACGGACGACCTCGAGCGCGCGCTCGGCTCCGAGCTTCGTCGCGACGACGTGGACGCCCGCGCGCGCGTGCGGCTCGCGCGGGAGCTCGCCGACATCCAGCGCGTGCGCGGCGACGATGCCGCCGCGTTCGCGACGCTGACGGCGAGCGCGCGCGTCGGCGCGACGGACGGGGACCTCATCACCGATCTGCGCCTGCTCGCGCACCGCACGGGCGAGGCGCGGAGCTTCGTCGAGACGCTCGGCGCGCTCGTCGACCGCGCGCCGGACGACGCCGCGCGCATGCGGCTGCTGCGCGAGCGCGCGCCGGCGCTGATCGAGCTCGGCGATCGGGTCGAGGCGATGGCGGCGTACGAGGCGATCTCCCGCCTCGATCCCGAGGCGACCGACGCGCTCGAGCACCTCGAGCGCGACGCGGAGGATCGCGGCGACCACGCGCGCATCGCCGAGCTGATCACGCGGCGCCTCGTCACCGCGGCCCCCGACCGGCGGCGCATGCTGAGGCTGAGGCGCGCGGCGATCCTCGAGCAGCGCCTCGGCAAGCTCGACGAAGCGAGCGACGAGCTCCGCGCGCTCGTCGTCGCGGATCCAGACGACGCGGCCGCGCTGCGCTACCTCGCCGACCTCGCGGACCGCCAGGGGGCGCCCGCGCAGGCGGCGCCGCTGCTGCGCAAGCTGAGCGATCTCGCGGCATCGGCCGACGAGCGCGCCGACTACGGCCTCCGCGCGTGCCTCATGTACGTGGCCGCCGGCGACGCGGCCGCGGCGCGCGAGGTGCTCGACGCGGTGGCCGCCGTCGCCGATCGCGCCAGCGTGATCGAGCTGCGCGTCGAGCTCGCGCGCCGCGAGGGCGATCGCGTCGCGCTGTCGGAGTGGCTCGAGCAGCTCGCCGCGTCGTCTCGTGACGACGCCGAGCGGCGCGCGGCGATCCTCGTCGACGCCGCCCGCGCGGCCGCGGCGATCGGGGACGACGCGCTCGCGCTCGATCGGGCTCGCCGCGCGCAGAAGCTCCACGCGAGCTCGATCGACGCGGTGCTCGAGGCGCGCAGGCTCGAGTACAAGATCGGCGGCTCGGGCACGCCGCGCGAGGCGCAGGCGTTCGTCGACGATCTGATGCGCGTCGAGGAGCGCCTCACGGCGAGCCGCGCCGCCGCGCCGGACGACGCCGCGATCCAGGCCCAGGTCGAGCTCTACGCGTTCTTGCTCGCCGAGGAGCTCGACGTGATCCAGGGCGGCGGGGCGGGCATGCGCGAGCTCACGCGGCGGCACGCCGAGGTGGGGCCGCTGCCGCTCATCGCCGTCGGCATGGCGGAGCGGCTCGTCCGCGCGAAGAACTTCGACACGGCGCTGCCGCTCTTCGAACGCGCGATCACGGGCGATCTGCGCGGGCTCCGGAGCCGCGCGCGCGTCGCGCTCGACGCGTCGCAGTGCGCGATCGCCGCGAACGCGCTCGAGGCCGCCGCGCGGATGCTCGACGTCGCCGCCGGCGAGGACGAGACGCGCGCGGTCGCCGAGCGGCGCCGCCTCGAGCTCGCCGCGCTCGGCGACGATCGCCCGACGGCGCGCGCGGCCCTCGAGGAGCTCGTCCGCCAGGCGAGCGGCACCGACAAAGCGCGCGCGCTCCTGAAGCTCGGCGCGTTGCTCGCGCGCGACGACGTGGGCGCCGCCGCGCAGGCGCTGGCCGAGGCCGAGCCGCTCTCCGCGCCCGACAGGGCCCTCCACCAGCGCGTCGTCGACGAGATGGCCCGCGTCATCGACCCGACCGCCGCGCGCGCGCCGATGGACTCCGAGCCGGAGCGGGTGTCGGAGTCGGAGCTCGAGCCCGTCCCCGCGTCGCTGCCCCCACGGCCGACGGCCGAGGTCGCGCTCGTCGAGGCGCCCGCGCCGGTCGCGGCGAACCCGCCAGCGCCCGACGCCGCGCCGCAGCCCGAACCCGCGGCCACGCCCGCCCAGATCGCGCCGGGAGGCGCGAGCGACACGCTGGTCGACGACGTCGAGGCGGTGGACGACGACGACGATCTCGTACTCGAGGCGATGGTCGAGGAGGGCATCTCGGCGCCGCCGCCCTCGAAGCGGCAGACGCCCGAGGAGGCGCTCGCGTCGTTCGGAGCCGCGCCGGGACGCGCTCACGAGCCCCCCGCTGCCGCGCAGAGCCGCCGGCCGACGCCGGCGCCGGAGCCGCCGCAGCCGACGCTCGTCGACGCGCCGCCCGCGTCGCTCGCCGCGCCACCGTCGGTCGTCGCGCCGGGCCCGCCTTCGGTCGTGATGCGCGCGATCGACCCGGGCGAGCAGGATCTGCTCCGGGAGCTCATGCGCGGCTCGCTCGATGCGGGCGAGCAGCTCCTCGCCGTGTACGCGGCGAGCCCGCACGAGCGCGCCCACGACGTGCTGGCGATCCTGCGGCAGATGGTGCTCCGCGCGCCCGGCGATCGCGCGCTCGTCGACCGGCTGCACGAGGCCGCGATCCGCGATCAAAACGCGCCGTACGCGAGCGCCATCGCGCACGCGCTCGCCGTGTTCACGCCGGGCGCCGCGCGCGTTGCACCGCCCACGCTCGCCGGTCAGCGCGAGGCGCCAGAGCTCCTGCACGCGCTGCTCTTCCGCCCGATCGTCGAGTCCGGCGCGCACCAGGCGCTCGCGATCGTGTGGGAGACGGGCCTCTTCCGGCGCGAGCTCTCGGCGTACGGGCTCACGGGCGTCGAGCGCGTGCAGCCCGGCGCGGCGACGGCGATCGGCGAGGCGTACTCGCACGTGGCGCGCCTCTTCGGCCAGCTCCGCACGGCGCTCTTCCACAGGCGCGCCCCGGCGGGCGCGATCGAGGGGCGCATCGCCTTGCTCGCGCCGCCCGCCGTGCTCCTCGGCGGTGACGCGCGCGACGACTCGCCCGAGCTGCGCTACGCGCTCGGCGCCACGCTCGCCGGCGCGCTGCCCGAGCACGCGCTCGTCAACGGCCTGCCCGAGGAGGAGCTCAAGGTGATCCTCGACGCGCTCCTCGCCGCCTTCGGGCCGCTCGGCGCGGTGCCGCGCGAGCACGCGAAGGCGGTGCGGCTCGCGCAAGACCTCTGGCAGATGGTGCCGCGCCGTCACGAGCGGCGCCTCCGCACGATCTGCGAGCAGCCGGCCTCGCTCGCGTACGGCGAGGTCGTCGCGAAGAGCCGACAGGCGATGCGCCGCGCCGGCCTGTTCGCCGCAGGCGACCTCGCGACAGCGCTCCGCATGGCCGCCGCGGAGCTCCGCGGCCCGCTCGATCCCCAGGCGTCGTGGGCAGAGGTCGGGCTCGCGGGCGTATGCGGCTCCCACCCGGGCATCGCCGATCTGGTCGCGCTGGCGCTCCGCAGCGAGTACGCCGAGGCGCGTTTCTCACCCACCGGCGGCGTCGAGCGGAGGCGCACCGAATCGGGAGCCAAGCCGCGGCCCACGTCGTAGACTGCGCCCTCGACGAGCGGCGGGATGAAGGCTGAGCCCCACATCGGCGACGCGCGCCAACGAGCGACGACGACCACGACGCCCGTGTCAGGGTCGATCGCAGCGCGCTCACGCGAACACCTGACCATCGCGCGATGCGCCGCGCTGGCACGAGCGTCGCTTGTCGTCGTGAGCCTGGGAATCTCCAGCGTCGGTTGCCTCACGCTCGGCTCGCCGACGTACGACGCGCAGCAGGAGACTCCGCCCATCCTGATCTCGGCCGCCGCCGACCCGCCGCTCAACCAGATCATCGTCCTCAATCTGGACGGCGACACCGGGATGGGACCCACCCAGCTGTCGACCGAGGTCATCTCGGAGGACGCCGACCAGGCCCTCGCCGTCGAGATCCTCGTCGACTACGGCGACCCCGATTTCGACCACCCGTTCTCGACGGGCATCCAGCCCGTCGTCGCCGCGAGCACGCTCGCCGCCGGGCCGCGGCCCGTCACGGCGTTGTTCGAGTGGAACCCGTGGCTGCGCACGAAGATGACGGACAAGGGGCTCCTCGACTACGGCTGTCACACGCTGACGCTCATGACGACGCACGGCGACTTCCAGCCCGACAGCTGCCCGACCTGCCTCGCTGATTCGGCGCAGATGACGTGGATCGCCGTCAAGTGCGACTCGACCAATCAAGATCATCTCTGCAACGACATCTCGAACCTCGATCCGCTGAACGCGTGCCCGCTCCTCGGCTCGACGCCTCAGTGGACGACCGGGTGTCCCACCGATCAGTCCACGGATCAGAGCTGCGGGTCCATCGTCCCGACGAGCGGGGGAACGTGAGGGCCGCAGCGCTGGCGGTCGCGCTCGCCGGGCTCTCGGGGTGCGCGATCCCGCTGACGTCGGTGCTCGACGAGGAGCAGGTCAACACGTGCGCGACCGCGAGCGACTGCGGCGCCGGCAGCGCGTGCGTGGCGCGGAGCGGTACGCTCATGTGCGTCGCGACCAGCGTCGACCTGACCGGCCTCACCCTGGTCGTGTCGCCCGTGTCGGGCTCGACGAGCGTCGCCGACACGCCGTTCATCTTCAACCCCGGCAGCGCGAAGTCGCTCACGCGTGACGACGGGACGCCCTTCTCGGAGTCGTACTCGACCACGCTGCCCGACCTCGCGCAGATCACGTTCGATCCGCAGGCCGACTGCTCCGCCGACGGCACGGGCCCGGCCGTGCCCATCTCCACGTCCATCGTGCTCACGCGGTCGGAGTCGGCGGCGGGGCTGCCGCCGCTGACGGTCACCGCCGTCCCCGATCCGACGGACGCCGGCAACACGCGGCGGATCGTCAGCGTCCCGCCCGGCGACTACACGGCGTACATCACGCCGCAGGCGAACACGGGCGGGTGCAGGCCTCCTCCGCCGACGCTGGCCGACGTCGCGGTCGCGTCGCCCACCGCCGCGCGCGTCGACCTCAGCGGCCACGTCGCGCTGAGCGGCTCGATCGCGAACGCGCTGTCGCTCGAGGGCTGGCAGCTCGACGTGGTCGACTCCGCGGGCGGTCGCCCCGTGTCCGACGTCGTCGCGCTCGGCTCCGACGGCACGTTCGCGGATCTGTGGCTCAACTGGCCCGACAAACAAGAGTCGCCGCTCCTTCGACTGCGCCCGCCGAACGGCGACGTCGCGCCCACGATCTACTGGCAGCTCGCGTCGGCGCTCGGCGCGAGCAGCTCGTACGACGTCAGCCTCGCGCTCGGTGACTTCGATCCGCACGCGCTGCGCCACGTCGAGGTGGTCGTGATCGAGAACGCGCGCGCCGATCCTGCCCTCCGCGCGCAGGTGAGCGCGTTCGTCACGTTCCAGAGCGAGTCGATCGTCGGCGTCGACAACCCCGCGGTGTACTCGGTCTCCGTGCCGACCGACGCGCAGGGGCGCGCCGTGCCGCCGGGCGGCCTGCCGCCGGGCCGCTACCTCGTCACGGCGGTGCCCTCCACGAACGACTCGCTCGGCATCGGCACGGTCACGCTCGACGTCCCGGCGTCGACCGACGGTGACGACTCGTGCTTCTGCGGCCACACGATCCCCCTCCCGCCGAAGGCGCTGCTCCGCGGCGGCGTGACGACGCCGCAGCGCGAGGCGCTCACGGGATCACCCGTGCAAGCCGTGCCGTCGCAGGACCAAGCGCTCTCGTTCGACGCGCTGCTCGGCGGCGACGGGGTGACGCCGCGCAGCTCGTCGGGCCTCACGTCGAGCGACGGCTCGTTCGCCCTCGGCATCGACGCGGGCGGCCTGCTCGACCTGTCGGTGCAGCCGGTGCGGTCGTCGAATTTTCCGTGGCTCGTCGTCTCGCAGGTGCAGGTGCAGGCGAGCCCCGACGCCGAGCTCACGACCTCCGACCTCGGCGCGCTCGCGCTCCCGGCGCCCGCGATCCTCTCGGGCACGTTCCACGATCCCGACGGGTCGCCGGTCGTCAACGCGACGCTGCGCGCGTACCTGCCCGTCGTCGGCGCGCTCGACCCCACCGGCGCTCCGATCGTCGTGCTCGTCGGGCAGACGACGACCGATCTCGACGGTCACTACGAGCTCCTCCTTCCTCCGTCGATCGCCGGCTCGAGCACCAGGTGAGCACGCGGGCGAGGACACGGGTGTGTCCGGGTGCTGCGGCGAGCCGGTGTTCCCTCGCACGAAGCGGCGCGGTACGCTGACCGCGTGGCAGCATCCGGCACCCGGGGGGGTATCGAGGCCGACCCTCCGGGCGAGGCCCCCTCGGCGGACGGTGAGCGCCGCGACCTCGCAGGCGCGCTGCACGAGGTGTCGAACGCGCTGACGGTGGTCCTCGGGTGGCTCGAGCGCGCGCGCGAAGGCCGCGAGTCCGCCGAGGAGGTCAGCCGGGCGCTCGACGTCGCCAGCGGGCGCGCGGCGCAGGCCCGCGCGATCGTGCGCAGGGCGATCGGCGCCGAGGTCGAGGTCGAGCCCGCCGCGACGGCCGCGAGCGTCGTCCGCGACGCCGTCGTCGGCCTCGAGCCCGAGGCGGCGCACGCCGACGTACGGATCGAGCTCTCTGTCGAACCCGCTGCCGAGACGTCGTTGCTCGAAGGCGCCTCGGAGGTCACGCAGGCGCTCACCAACTTGCTCCTCAACGCGATCTCGGCGTCGAAGCCCGGCCAGTGCGTCCGCGCGTCGGCGTCGCGCCAGGGCATGGCGGCGGTCGTGTTCGCGGTCGACGACGACGGCCCCGGCATCCCCGAGGCGCGGCGCGCGCGGCTCCTGCGCGGGGGCGGGTCGACGCGGCGCGGCGGCGCGGGGATCGGCCTGCGCTACGCGGCGCAGCGGGCGTCGGCAGCGGGCGGTGAGCTTCGGCTCGCGCGCGCGGACGGCGGGGCCAGGTTCGAGCTCGTGTGGCCCGCGACGCACGCCGCCCGCGCGCCGGGGCGCTCGCCGAGCACCGACTCGCTGCGCGCCGTGAAGCGCCGGCCGCTCGAGGGTCGGCGCATCCTCATCGTCGAAGACGACGCCGCCGTGGTCGACCTGCTCGACACCGCGCTCACCGCGCGCGGCGCCGACGTCGTGGCGATCCGCGACAGCGCCGAGCTCGACGCCGCGCTCGGCTCCGGCCCATTCCACGCGGCCCTGTTCGACATCTCGCCGATCCACCGCGACATCCAGGGCGCGCTCGGCGCCGTCCGCGCGCACAGCGACGCGGTGCGGATGGTCGTCATCTCGGGCAGCGCGGAGAGCATGCCGCAGCTGCCCGTCGACTGGGTGAGCGCCTGGGTCCGGAAGCCCTTCGAGATCGCCGAGATCCTCGCCGCCCTCGCGCCGCCGTAGGCCGGTTGTCCTCGATCCTGCTTGACTTTCAGGCCAGCGCGGATAGTTTCGCGCGGCCCCGACGCGAAGGTGGCGGAATTGGCAGACGCACTAGCTTGAGGTGCTAGCGGGTAACACCGTAGGGGTTCAAGTCCCCTCCTTCGCACAGGTTTTTGCTGCGCAGAATCGAACAACGCGCCGCGCTCCTCGGCGCCGACGAACGGCGCGGTGCCCACGGCTAGCCGCGTGCGCCCGTAGACCGCAGCGCGGCGGGCGCGGCTACACGCCCGACCAGATCGCCCCGACGCGCCGACGCTCGGCGTACGAGTCCGCCGTGAGGGCGTAGCGGAGCATCTCGTTCGTGACCGGGTGTTGGAGGAGCACGCGCGGCTCCTCGCCCGAGCGGGCGATCTCGCGATCGAAGCGCCGCAGGTAGTCGATCGCGCTCACGAGGTCGCCCGAGAGCACGTACGCGATGCGATACTCGCTGCGGCGCACGCCGATCGAGAACGTGCGCGGGTCGTACTGCGTCGTCGCGCTCGGGGCGATGTCCTCGAGGAGCTTCTTCTGGCGGCGGCCGATCGCGCGCTGCACCGCGGCGACGAAGCTCTGCGCCATCGAGTCGCGCGCGGGCGTGAGCTCGCCCGAGCCGAACGACGGTTCGACGGCGCGCACGGAGGCGAGCAAGAGCCCGTCGGCCGCGTCGACCGGGAGCTCGTCGAGCCACGTGAGCCCGAGCGCCATGCGCGTGAACAGGCGACCGAACGCGAACGCCTGCTCGGGCTCGGGCAGCTCGATGAACGACGTCGGCCCGACGATGATCGGCGGATCGCCCGGGTACACGCGCGCCGCGCCCTGCCACGTCTGCGACAGGTAGAGCTCGAACTGCTCGATGCCGAGCGCGGCCGCGATGCGCTCGGCGAGGAACCGGAGCGGGTGCATGTCGCGCGGGTTGATGCGATCGCGCGACGTCACGCCGAGCCCGCCGAGGTCGAACCGCAGGATCTTCGCCGCGACGGGCGCGATGGCGACGGCGACGTTGATCATCTCGCTGCGCGCCTCGGCCACGAGGAGCCGGCCCATGTCTTCGCCGGTGACGGTCTGCGGGTACGGCACGCCCTCGGCGAGGCGGCGCGAGCGCAGGCGCTGCACGCGATCGGGCTTCACCTCGCCGAGCGCGGCGCGCACCTCCTCGACGGCGATGCGCTCCTCGCTGCGGCCGTCCTTCGCGAGCGCCGCCTCGAGCGCGGCGAGCGCGACGCCGAGCTCGCCCAGCCGCGCGAACGTGTCGGCGTCGTTGACGAGCACGTCGCGCAGCACCTGCGCCGCCTCGGCGTTGCGCCCCGCCGCCTCGAGCCCGCGCCCGAGCGCGACGCGCGCCTCCGTCGGCGCGCCTGGGAGCGTCGCGGCCTGCTGCAGGTGACCGATGCCGGCGGTGGGTCGGACGAGGATCGTGACCTCGAGCAGGCCGAGCGTCGTGAGCCACCGAGGATCGAGCGGGATGCGCCGCGCGCTCGCCGCGTCGAGCACGACCTGGAGCGCCGCCGCGTAGCTCGCCGCGCCCTCGGCCGCGTCGACGCGGTAGAGCCGCGCGAGCGCCGTCCACGCGCGCGTGTCGGCGGGCAGGCTGACGATCGCGTCGGCGAGCGCGCGCACGCGGCCGTTCGCGTCGTTCGCGTCGCGGCAGGCGTCGGCGAGGCGCAGGTCGACCTCGACGCGCGCCGCCGCGTCGGGCGCGGTGTCGGCGAGGCGCCCGAGCGTGTGGATGATGAGCGTGCGATCGCCCTGCGCGACGGCGAGCTGCAAGAGGCGCTCGAGGGCGCGCCGGTTCTTGTCGTCGATGATGAGGATCGCCTGGAGCTGCGCGCGCGCCTGCCCCGGGTCGGCGAGGCCGGTCTCGTGCACGTCGGCGAGCATGAAGAGCGCCGACAGGCGCGACTCCGCGTCGGTCGCGACGTCGACGACGCGCTGGAGCGTGTCGCGCGCCTCGGCCCAGACGCGCTGGCCGATGAGGAGCTTCGCCATCAGGAGCAGCGACGTCACGTCGCCGGGCATGACGTCGAGCACCTTGCGCATCGCCTCGATGCCGGCGCTCGCGTCGATCGCCGCGACCTGGCCGCCCGCCTCGCGCTGACGCAAGAGCGCGCGCGCGATCTCGATGCCGAGCAGCATGATCTGCTGGTTCATCGTCGCCTCTTGCAGCGCGGTGCCCAGGCGATCGGTGAGGCGCGGCACGTCGTTCGCGAGCATGCGCGCGAGGTTCTGCGCCGCGGGCTCGCAGTCGGGGTCGGCGACGAGCGCGTCTTCGAAGAGCGCGAGCGCCTCGCCCTGCGACTTCGGATCCTCGACGAGGATGAGCGCGGCGCGGACGAGGTGACCGGCGCGCGGCCGCGAGAAATGCACGAGCTCGGCGAGCGCGAGGTGCGCCGCGACGAGGTTCTTCCGATCGCCGAGGCGCTCGGACAGCCGCTCGAGCCCGCGCGCGGCGAGGAGCGAGTCGGGCAGCGTCGCGAGCGCGCCCTGGTAGCCGGCGAGCGCGACGCGCAGCGCGTTCAGATCGTCGGGCGCCTGGCCCTCGACGAGCACGGCCTCCTCGAGCTGGTAGAGCGCGCGCGCGATCGGATCGCGCTCGAGCTCCTTGCGCGCGGAGATCGCAGGGACGAGGCGCGCGCGGGTCGCGAGCACGCCGGGGTGCGGCACGTTGACGCCGGCGGTCAGCTTGCTCGCGATGCGCACGATCGCGTCGAGCGCGGCCGTGTCGGCCGGCGCGTCGGCGACGATGCGCACGAGCGCGTCGAGCGTCGCGCCCTGACCGACCTGCTCCTCGAGGCTCACGAGCTCCCACAGCGCGCCGCACCGCGCGGCCTTCGACTGGAAGACGTCGGCCTGCGTGCGGAGGACGGCGCCGAGCTGCTGGAGCTCGCCGCGCTTCCGGTGGATCTGCTCGAGCAGGCGCAGCGCGGGCACGTGCGTCGGCACGACGGTGAGCAGCCCCTCGAGGAGGCCGCACGCCTGCGCGGGATCGTCCTCGGCGAGGACGGAGGCGAGCGCGACGCGGAGCTCGTGGTCGAGCTGCGGCGGCGGCTGCCGCTCGAGCCACCGCGTGTAGAGCGGGGCGAGCTGCGCGCGGTCGCCGCGCCGCACGAAGATGCGCTCCATCGACTCGAGCCGCGCCGTGTCCGCCTCGGCGTCGGGCAGGCCGTCCGCCTGCGCGAGGCACTTGAGCGCCGCGTCGTCGTCGCGCAAGAGGTGCTCCTGGACCTCGGCCGCCTGGAACAGGAGGCGCGCGTACTCGTCTTGATCGGCCGCCGTGCCGGCGAGCCGCAGGATCGCCTCGACGAGCTTCGCGGGGTCGTTCGCCGCGCGGAGCAGCCGCACGATCTCGCGCGGCGGGAGCGGGTGCCGCGGCTTGACCTTCGCCGCCTGCGAGTACGCATCGACGGCGTCGTACGGCTTCTTGAGCTTGTGCTCGTCGAGGAGCGCGATCTCGACCCAGAGGCCGAAGCGCTTGTCGTCGTCGCGCTCCTGCGTGACGAGCGCGACGAGCGCCTTCTTCGCCTCGGCGTAGCGGCTCGCCTTGTCGAGGAGGCGGTAGCGCGCGCGGTGCGGGGCCTCGTGCTTCGGATCGATCGCGAGCGCGCGATCGACGAGGGCGAGCGCGCGATCACGATCGCCGAGCCGCCCGTCGGTCACGTCGGCGGCCTTGAGCAAGAGCGTGCGCTGGAGCGCCGGATCGTCGGTGAGATCCGCCTCGGCTGCGAGGCCGCGAGCGAGCTGCTTCGCGTCGCTCGCGCGCTCGGCGTTGCGCTGCAGGGCGAGGACGGCGCTCCGCCGCTTGGGCTCGATCGCGAGGATCTTGTCGATCTCCTCGAGCGCGCGCGCGGGCTGACCGAGCTCGTCCTCCCAGATCGACACGAGCTTCTCGAGGAGACCGACCTTGCGGTGCGGGTCGACGGCGGCGTGCGCCGCTTGCGTGTAGAGGTCGAGCCGCGCGCGCACGCCGCGGACGTCGGCCTCGACCTCGCGCGTGGGCGGCGCGAGGAGGGCGCTCAGCGCGTCGAACACGCGCGCGTTGCCGGGATCAATCGCCCAGGCGACGCGGAGGTGCGCGAGCGCGTCTTCACGGCGCTTCAGGTGCCGCTCGGCGATGTCGCTCGCGCGGAGTAGGGCGTCGACGCGCACGGCGACGGGGCGCGACGCGTTCGCCTCGGCCGTCCACGACCGCACGCGCTCGTCGTGGCGACCGAGCCGCTGGAGCGCGCGGTCGAGGCGCTCCCGCGTCGACGCGTCCGTCGGGTGGATCTCGAGCGCGCGCTCGGCGTGGTACGCGGACTGATCGGCGCGCCCGAGCTGATCGAAGATCTCGGAGAGCCGCACGTGCTCGTGGGCGATCGCGTCGGAGTCGGTGATCAGCGGCAGGCGCTTCTGGCGCACCTGCGCGCTCGACTCGTACTCGCCCGTCTGCTCGAGCAGGCGGATGAGCTCGTTGTGGATGCGCCGCGCGGTCGCCGTGCCCTCGGGCGCGCGGCCGAGCGCTCGCGCGAGCACGTGCGCGGCCTCGGCGGGCATGTCGAGCCGATCGAGGATGAGCCGCGCGGCCGAGTAGAGGAGGCGCGACGCGCGGTCGGCGTCCTGCTCGCTCTCCGCCTCGACGCTGAGCGACGCGGCGAGCTCCTTGATGCGATCGTGGCGGACGAGGTGCCGCGCGAGGCCGCTCCGCACGGGACCGGGCGGCGCGTCGAACGCGACGGCGCGCTCGAGCGCGGCCTGTGCGCCGCCCGCCTCCTTCAAGATCGCGCCGTCGAGCACGCCGGCGCGCTCGACGTTCACCCACGCGGTGAGCCGCGCGTCGCCGTCGCTCTTGCCCTCCTGCGGCGAGGTGGCGGCGCCGACGCGCTCGAGGTGCGCGGCGAGGTCTTGCGCGAGCGTACGATCTGCAGATTTCGCGAGCTCGCGGCGCAAGACCGCCTCGAGGCCGTGGAGCGACGCGGCGTGTCCCGGCACGAGCCGGAGCGCGTCGGCGTAGCTCGCGCGCGCGTCGGGCAGGCGGCCGAGCGCCTCGAGCACGCGCGCGCGCTCGGCGCAGAGGTCGCCCTTCTCGGCTTCGCTCGACGCGATCGAGATCTCGTCGTCGACCGCGCGCAGCACCTGCTCGAGCTCGCTCTTGCCGTCGTAGAGCCGACGCACGCGCCCGAGCGCGGCCTCCATCGTGCGCGACAGCGCGCGCGCGAGCTCGTAGGCCTTGCGCGCGGCGACGCGGTCCTGGTTGACGCGCTCCTCGACGATGCCGAGCTCGACGAACGCGCGCGCGGCGCCGATCGCGTCGGCCGACTTGATGTGCGCGGCGTGACGGCGGAGCTCGTCGGCGAGCGTCGCGGGCGGGTCCTCGTCGATGATCGGCTTCGCGCGGGCGGCCCCGTCGGTCTTCGACGGCGCGGCGGGCGGGCGCGAGCGCGCGGGCTGCGCGGCTGGCTGGACGGCGGGCGACGGCACTTGCACGGGCGGCGCCTTGCTCGCGTGGGCGGCCGACGCCTCGCCCTTGCCGACGCCAGGCTGCGTGGTCCCCGCAGGGCCGCCGCGCTGCGGCTCGCGCGAGGGCGTCCCGCCCATCAACGTCGCGGCGCGGCGAGGCGGCGTCGGCGGGGGCAGCGGCTTCACGCTCGCGCCCGCTCCGACGGGGGCAGCGGCGCCGGGCTTCGAGTCGCTCGCGCGCGGCACGCCGTGCGGCATCGTCTCGCGATCGAGGGCGCCGGCTTCGACGGCGGCGGGTCCGGCGTCGTTCGGCGGCGCGGCGGGCGCTTGCTTCGGCAGCACCGCCGGCGTGCCGCCCTTGATCGTGAGCGCTTTCGTCGGCGCCGGCGTGCCCGCGGGAGCGGGCTCCTCGTCGCCCCAGGCGCGATCGAGCGACGTCAGCGGCTTGCGGTAGGCCGCGTCGGCGGGCTTCGCGTCGCCAGAGCCCTTCGGCCCGTCCACAGGCGGTTCCCCGCCGCCTCCCTGATTACGTTGGGGCACCGCCCGCGATGCTACACACCCGCCCGCGTTTGATCAGCCTTTCGCGAGGAAACGCAGAACGACGGGCAGCGCCGCGTCAGGATCCTCGAGGTGCGGCGAGTGGGCGGCGGCCATCATGTGGAGCTCGCCGTTCGGGAGCGCGCTCGCGCCGGCGATGGCGAGCGGCGCGGGGATGGCCTCGTCGCGCTCGCCCCACAAAAGGAGCGTCGGCGCGCGGACCTCCCCGAGGCGCGCGGCGAGGTGCGGCGCAGGGCCGAGCACGGGCGCGAGGGCCTCGAACGCGCGGGCCGCCGCCGCGTGACCTCCGGGCGCCGCGTAGAGCTCGTACGCGAGCGCGCCGAGCCGCTGGCCGACGGGCGTGTCGGGGAACGGCGAGAGCCTCGAGAAGAGCCGCGGGCCGAGCCACCGCGCGAGGCGCTCGGGGCCGACGCGAAAGAACGCCCGCGCGCCGAAGGTCACCTGCGGCCCGAGGCCCATCGACGCGACGAGCACGAGCTTCGCGACGTGGAGCTCGGGACGCAGCGCGAGATCGAGCGCGACGAGCCCGCCGAGCGAGTGCCCGACCACGTGCGCTGCGCCGATCCCCAGCGTCCTGAAGAACGCGGTGAGGTCATCCGCCATATCGCCCATAGAATAGGGCGAACTGACGCGATCGCTCCGACCGGAATCGCGCGCATC
>DASYCF010000156.1:0-8940 GCA_036500365.1 Byssovorax sp. | reverse complement strand
GCGGCGGCTCGTTCGGCGGCATGTGCCCGACGAATCAACCGATGATGGGCGACCCGTGCAACCTGCCGCAGCAAGAGCAGTGCATGTACAACGGCACCGACTGCATCTGCGCGAACCACCAGTTCTTCTGCCACTGAGGCGCGGCGCAGCCATCGCGCGTACGATGCGCGGCCATGCGCCGGTTCGAGCTGGTCGAGGGGTCGAGTTCCAAGTTCTGGGAGGTCGACGCCCAAGGGGCCGATCTCACCGTCCGCTTCGGCCGCATCGGCACGCAGGGGCAGACCCAGACGAAGTCCTTCGCGACCGACGCGAAGGCCGCGCTCGAGCGCGACAAGCTCGTCAAAGAGAAGACCGGCAAGGGCTACAAAGAGGTGGGCGTCGGCGCGTCGCCGCTCCCGAAGGCCGCGCCCAAGGCGCCCGCCGCGGTGACGGCCGCCCACGCGGCTGCCGTCGTGGCGGCTCCGCCCGCACCTCCGCCAGAAGCTCCCGCCGCCTCGCCGGCTGCCGCGACGCGCGCCGCGGCCGCGAGCGTCGGGGCAGCGACGACCGCGGCAGCGCCGATCGCGCCGGCCGCGGACGCAGCCGACGAGGCGATCGCATGGACGCCGGCGCTGCTGGCGTCGATCGACGCGGTGCGTGGCGTCACGCCGCGTCGCCCGACCCCCGACGCGTCCGCCGCGTGGCGCGCGGCGCGCGACCGCGACGGCGCCATGGGCGACGGATGGCGCGCGTACCTGACCGCGGGGACGCCGCTGGCGGAGCTCACGCGCGCCGCGCTCGCGCTCACCGATCTCGACGAGCTCCCGTCGCTCGACGACCCGGCGCTCGCGGGCGCGCTGCTCGGGGCGATGAGCGTGACGAGCTCGCACATCGTCGAGGGGCCGATCGATCCGATCTACGACGCCGTGCTCGCGCGGACGAGCGTCGCCTTCCTCGTGCGCGCGGGGATCGCGAGCCTCGACAGCTGGCCGCCGCACGAGCGCGATCGCAAGCCGAGGCTCGAGCGACGGAGCGGCATGGTCGTGTGGCACGGCGCCCGCGGCTACGCGCCGTTCTCGCTCGTGCGCACGCGCCTCGCGTGGGCCGACGACGCCGCGTATGCGGCCGCGGTCGTCGTCGCGCGCGAGCTCTTCGCGGCGCGCCCCGACGACCTCGCGCGGACGGCGCTCGCGTACATGTTCCCCGGCGAGCCGGACCTCGCCGCCGCGGTGAACGCCGACGTCGCCGGCCCGCGCCTTCACCTGCTCACGTCGACGCGCGACGCCGCCGTGATCGCCGCGCTCGTGCAGCGGACGTCGCCGTACGAGCTCTTCGGACAGTACGGCGAGGCGGCCGCGGCGGCGCGCGCCGCGAGCGTGCTCGCGTGCGCGGGCACGTCCCCGCCGGTCGTGCGCGCGCTGCTCACGCTGTACGACGCGCTCACCGATCAAGACACGCGCCGCGGCGTCGCGTCGGTGCTCGCGCGCGTGCCGACGATCGTCGCGCTCTCGGGGCTCGCCGAGCGCGCCGACAAGCGCGAGGCGCTCGCGGCGATCACCGAGGTCGTGGCGCGGTGGCCCGAGCTCGGTGTCCGCGCGATCGCGCACGCGATCGCCACGAAGCCTCGCGCGACGATCGGCGCGCGCGCCGTGCTCGTCGGCGCGCTCCGCAAGGATCCCGGCCTCGCCGCGGCCGCCGCGCTGACCGACGCGGAGCGCCGCGTCGTCGAGGAGGTCGCGCGCAGCATCGTCGACGTCCCGCCCGCCGATCCGGCCGAGATCCCCGCCGCGCTCGCGCACCCGCGCTGGCTCGCCGCGCGCAAGAAGCCCCGGACCGAGGTCGTCGTCGCGCCGCTCCCGTTCACCGCCGTGATGCGCTGGCCGCGCGGACTCAAGGAGTCGTGGCGTGTCGATCCCGTGGGCGGCTGGCTCACGCGCGCGCGCACCCGGCCCGGGTACACGACCGACGCCGAGTGCGCCCTCGAGTGGCTCGGCCTGCCGGCGTCGCTGCTCGCCGCGGACGACGCCGCGATCGTCGCCGCGTGCGCCGCCGAGAACAAGCGCTGGCGCCAGATCGTCGGGCTCACGCTGCTGTCCGCGCGCCTGGCGCGCCTCGTCTCGCTCCACCTCCCGCTGTCGGTCGTCGCCGGAACGTATTCGCTCGCGGGGCTCGGCGCTGCGGCGGCGGCCTTCGAGCTCGAGCTCGTCGAGGTCGCCGCGCGCGTCTCCACGACGACGACCGCGGCGTTCGAGCTCGTGATCCCGTTCGGCGCCGCGAGCGTGGCGCCGGGCGTGGCGCGCGCGTTCGCCGAGACGAAGAAGGTGCGCCCGATCGCGGAGCGGTGGCTGCGCCTGCACCCCGACGCCGCGACCGCCGGCCTCTTGCATCGCGCGATCGGCAAGCACGGCAAGGAGCAGCAGCACGCCGAGATCGCCCTCCGCTTCGTCGCCGCGAACGGTCACCGCGACGCCATCTTGGACGCGGCGAAGGCAGCCGGTGCCGAGGCGCTCGCCGCCGCGCGCGAGACGCTCGACGCCGATCCGCTCGACGTCGTCCCCGCGAAGCTGCCGCAGCTGCCGAGCTGGGCGTCGGCCGCGCGGCTCACCCCGGTCGTCCTCGCTGCCGACGGCGCGCGAAAGGGCGGGGGCCTCGGCCCGGCGGCGACGGAGCACCTGCTCACGATGCTGGCGTTCTCGCGCCTCGACGAGCCGTACGCGGGCCTCGCCGTCGCGCGCGCCGCGTGCACGAAGGCCTCGCTCGCGGGCTTCGCGTGGGACCTCTTCTCGGCCTGGCTCGCCGCCGGCGCGGCGTCGAAGGACGGGTGGGCGATGCTCGCGCTCGGCCACTTCGGCGACGACGCGTGCGCGCGCGATCTCGCGGCTCGCGTCCGCGAGTGGCCGGGCGAGGCGGCGCACGCGCGCGCCGTCGCCGGGCTCGACGTGCTCGCGACGATCGGCACCGACGTCGCGCTGATGCACCTCCACGGCATCGCGCAGAAGCTCAAATTCAAGGGTCTGCAACAGAAGGCGCGCGAGAAGATCGACGCCATCGCCGAGGCGCGCGGCCTCACCGCCGACGAGCTCGCCGATCGCCTCGTGCCCGATCTCGGCCTCGACGACGACGGCTCGCTCACGCTCGACTTCGGTCCGCGCGCGTTCAAAGTCACGTTCGACGAGGCCCTCCACCCCGTGGTCCTCGACGCGGCGAACAAGCGCCTGCCCGATCTGCCCAAGCCGAAGCAGAGCGACGACGCCGACAAATCTCGCGACGCCGTCGAGCGGTGGAAGGCGCTCAAGAAGGACGCCAAGACGCTCGCGACGCTGCAGGTGCTGCGGCTCGAGCTCGCGATGTGCGCGCGCCGCCGCTGGCCCGCGGCGACCTTCCGCACGTTCCTCCTCGAGCACCCCGTGCTGCGTCACCTCGTGCGGCGCCTCGTGTGGGCGACGTACGGCGCAGACGCGAAGACGCGCGCGCTGTTCCGCGCGGCCGAGGACGGCACGCTCGCCGACGCGCGCGACGAGCCGTTCGAGCTCTCCGACGACGCGATCGTCGGCGTCGCGCACCCGCTCGAGATCGACCCGCAGGCCGCCGCCGCGATCGGCCAGGTGTTCGCCGACTACGAGATCCTGCAGCCGTTCCGGCAGCTCGGGCGCGACACGTACGTGCTCACCGACGCCGAGCGCGGCGCGTCGACGCTCACGCGGGTGAAGGGCGCGAAGGTCGCGACCGGCAGGGTCCTCGGCCTCGAGTCGCGCGGCTGGCGCCGCGGCGAGGCGATGGACGGCGGCGGCATCTGGGACTTCGTGAAGATCCTGTCGGCCGGCCTCGAGGCGCACCTCGGCCTCGAGCCCGGCATCATCGTCGGCATGGTGGCCGAGCACCCCGAGCAGACGCTCCACGAGGTGCGCCTGCACGAGGAGGGCTCGTACGCGCCCGTCGCGCGCACGTTCGGTGAGATCGACGACATCGTGGCGAGCGAGCTCGTGCGCGATCTGAACGCCCTCGTCGGCTGACGAGGCGCCGAGCGAAGGACGCGCATGACGAAATCGAAGGAGCCCACGAAGGCGAGCGTGAAGAGCGACGCGTGGCAGCGCCCCCCCGCCGAGGTCCTGTACGAAGACGAGCTCGCGCGTCTCCGCGCCGCCGACGACGCGCCGAAGCCGCCCGGCTGGGTCCTCTCGCCGAAGGCCGTGCGCAAGTTCGTCCTCGGCGACGACGCGCTCGCCGTGCGCCGAAAGGTCGTGTGCGCGCCGTCGCTCGTCGATCGCTGCGTCGTCACGCTGGCGACCGCGCGCGGCCTCCTGCTCGTCGGCGAGCCGGGCACGGCGAAGTCGCTCCTCAGCGAGCTCCTCGCGGCCGCCGTGTGCGGCCAGTCGACGCTCACCATCCAGGGCGGCGCGAGCATCAGCGAGGACCAGATCAAGTACTCGTGGAACTACGCGCTGCTCGTCAACGAGGGTCCGAGCGAGCGCGCGCTCGTGCCTGCGCCCGTGTTCACCGGCATGAAGCACGGGCGCGTCGTCCGCTTCGAAGAGATCACGCGCTGCCCGCTCGAGGTGCAGGACGCGCTGCTCAGCGTGCTCAGCGATCGCGTCCTCGCCGTGCCCGAGCTCGAGGGCGACGCCGCCATGCTCTTCGCCGCCGAGGGCTTCAGCGTCATCGCGACGGCGAACACGCGCGACCGCGGCGTCAACGAGATGTCGAGCGCCCTCAAGCGCCGCTTCAACTTCGAGACCGTCTTCCCCATCCAGAGCGCCGAGGCCGAGCTCGCCCTCGTGCGCGAAGAGGCGACCCGCTTGCTCGCGAAGAGCGGCGTGCCGCTCGAGCCCGACGTCGATCTCCTCGAGGTGCTCGTGACGGCGTTCCGCGAGCTCCGCAGCGGCCTCACCGAGGACGGCGCCATGGAGCGCCTCACGAGCGTGCTGTCGACCGCCGAGGCCGTGAGCGTCGCGCACGCGGTCGGCGTCCGCGGCTGGTTCCTGCGAGGCGACGCGGGCTCGGCGGCCGACGTCGTGGAGCACCTCGCCGGCACGGCGGCGAAGGACAACGCCGACGACCTGAAGAAGATCCGCCGGTACCTCGAGCAGCGCGTGAGCAAGCGCAGCGAGCCGGCGTGGCGAGCCCTCTACGAGGCGCGGCACCTGTTGCCCGGATGAGCGGCGCCGCCGAGCTCGTGCACGTCGTCGGCGTGCGCCACCACAGCCCCGCGTGCGCGCGCCTCGTCGCCCACGCG
The DNA here is from genome assembly GCA_036500365.1 of Byssovorax sp. Lineage (GTDB taxonomy): Bacteria > Myxococcota_A > Polyangia > Polyangiales > Polyangiaceae > DASYCF01. Next base: position 3,728 of record DASYCF010000156.1, on the reverse strand, counting down.
ATCGCGACGCGAAGGCCGAAGCACGTGCTCGTCGAGGGCCCGAGCGACATGAACGGGCGCACGGACGAGCTGTTGCTCCCGCACGCGCCGCCGATCGCCGTGTACAGCTACGTGAACGACGGCGCGACGGGGCGCGCCCGCGGCGTGTGGTCGCCGTTCTGCGCGCACTCGCCCGAGTGGATCGCGCTCCGCGCCGCGCGCGACGTCGGCGCCGACGCGCGCTTCATGGATCTGCCCGCGTGGCACGCCGCGTTCGCCGCGACCGAGAACCGCTACGGCGATCGGCGCGGCGACGCGGCGCGCGCGCGATCGGACGCGTACCTCACGAAGCTCTGCAGGTCCTTTCGCCTCGACGACACCGACACGCTCTGGGATCACCTCTTCGAGCTCGAGCTGGCGGGTACGCTCGGCGACGCGGGCGACGAGCCGGGCCTCGCGCGGCTCGAGGCGCGGCTCGCCGTGCACTTCGACGCGCTGCGCTTCGGCGAGCCCGCCGGTGATCGCGACGGCCCGCGCGAGGCGTTCATGACACGGTGCCTCGCCTGGGCAGCGCGCGACGCTGCGTCGAGCGGCGGTCGCGTCGATCACGGCGGCGTCGTCGCCGTCTGCGGCGGGTGGCATCGGCCCGCGCTGCTCGAAGGGATCGCGCGCGCGATCGACGCGCTCGAGCCCGACGCGGCGTATCCGGACGCGCCGCCGCCGGACCTGCCCGACGACGCCGACGCGGCGAACGCGCGCTGGGGCAGCTACCTCGTGCCGTATTCGCACAAACGCCTCGACAGCCTCGCCGGGTACGCGTCGGGCATGCCGTCGCCCGGCTATTACGGGCACGTGTGGGCGAGCGGCGCCGCGAGCGCGTCCGAGCGCGCGATGACGCGGATCGCGCGCCGCCTGCGCGAGAGGCGCCAGCCGGTCTCGACCGCCGACCTCATCGCCTGCCGCGCCACCGCCGAGGCGCTCGCGCGGATGCGCGCGCACGCGATCGTCGCGCGCGGAGACCTGCTCGACGCGATCGCGGCGACGCTCGTCAAGGACGCGCTCGACGTCGAGGTCCCGTGGGCCCGTCGCGGCGCGCTCCGCAAGGGCACCGACCCCGTGCTCGTCGAGGTCGTCGCCGAGCTCGCGGGCGACGCGATCGGCGCGCTCGCGAAGGGCACGCCGCGGCCGCCGCTCGCCGACGACGTCGAGGCCGAGTTCGCGCGGCTCGACCTCACGCCGGCTGCTGCGCCGCGCGACGTCGCGCTCGATCTGGCGTCGGCGGTCGACCTCCCGCGGAGCCGCGCGCTGCACCGGCTGCGCGTGCTCGACGTTCCGGGGTTCGCGCGCGCACCGGCGGGGCGCGTCGACCGAGATCGCGCGACGCGCGAGCGCTGGCTCCTCGCGCGCGACGTCGACGCGGACACCCGGCTCGTCGAGGCGTCCGCGTACGGCGCGACGCTCGAGTCTGCCGCGCGCGGGGCCCTCGAGGAGCGCGCGTCTCTCGGCGGCGGCGCTGGCGCGCTCGCCGACACGCTCGCCGACGCGATCGCGACGGGGCTCCTCGACTTCGCGGCCGACGTGCTCGATCGCCTCGACGCGTCGATCCGCAGCGAGCCGTCGTTCGCCGAGGTCGGCGCCGTCCTGCGCCAGGTGCTGGGCGTGCTTCGACACGGCGCGCTCCTCGTCGCCGCGGGCGACGCCACCCTCGCGCGCGTCGCCGCCGCCGCGTTCGATCGCGGGCTCTGGCTCCTCGAGGGCCTCGGCGGCGTGCCCGGGTTTCCTGGCGCCGACGTCGCCGCCGTCGCCGCGCTGCGCGACGCGGCGCGCACGCCCCGCGCAGAGCTCGACGTCGACGCGGCGCGCGCGCGGGCCGTGTTCGAGCGGCGCGTCGCCGACGCCACCGCGCACCCCGCGATCCGCGGCGCGTGCCTCGGCGCGATCGTCAGCGCGACGCGCGGCGCGACCGGCGCGGCGACGGACGAGGCGCTCGCGGCGCTCCGCCGGACGCCGCCGAAGGAGCTCGGCGACCTCCTCGCGGGGCTGTTCGCGCTCGCGCGCGAGGAGATGCTCGCCGCGCCCGAGCTCCTGCGGACCGTCGACGGCCTGCTCGCCCTCGCGACGCCCGACGACTTCCTCGCCGCGCTGCCCGCGCTTCGCTTCGCGTTCGGTTGGTTCCCTCCGCGCGAGCGCCGCGTGATCGCGGACCGCGTCGCGGCGCTGCACGGGCTCGATCGGAGCGCCTCGCACGAGCTGCTCGCGCGCGTCGCCGCGCCGGACGTGATCGCGACCTCGGCGCGCGTCGAGGCGACCGCGCTCGCGACGGCGCGGCGATACGGCCTCACGGACGCGCTCGACGCACGCGAGGCCACGTGAGCCAGCGCGCGCTCGATCCGTTCGCGCGCTGGCGCCTCGTCCTCGGCGCCGCCGCAGAGGACTCGCTCCCGCAGCAGGCCGCCGACGTCCTCGCGATGGACGCCGCGCTCTCGTGGCTCTACGACCGCGACAAGCAGCTCGAGGCGCGCGACGAGCGCGGCGCTGGCGCCGGCGCCTCGACGCTCACCGTGCCCGACTGGATCGCGGAGATCCACCGGCTCTTCCCGAAGGAGACGATCGAGCGCCTCGAGCGCGACGCCGTCGAGCGTTACCAGATCGACGAGGTCGTCACGAACCCCGAGGTGCTCGCGCGCGTCGAGCCCGACGAGGCGCTCCTCGAGGCCGTGCTCCGCACGAAGCACCTCATGCGACCCGACGTCCTGTCGATGGCGCGCAAGCTCGTCGAGGCCGTCGTGCGCAAGCTGATGGAGCGCCTCGCGACCGAGGTGCGCGCCGCGTTCTCGGGCGCGCTCGATCGACGCCGCCGCTCGAACTTCAAGGTGGCGCGGAACCTCGATTTTCGGCGCACCCTCGCGAAGAGCCTCGGTCGGTGGTCGCCGTCGACGAAGAAGATCTACCTCGAGCGGCCGCTGTTCTTCTCGCGCACGAAGCGGCACGCGGAGCGCTGGCAGATCATCCTCGTCGTCGACCAGAGCGGCAGCATGGTGTCGTCGGTCATCCACAGCGCGATCACGGCGGCGTGCCTCTGGAACCTGCCCGGGATGACGACGCACCTCGTCGCGTTCGACACGAACGTCGTCGACCTCACGCGCGACGTCGTCGATCCCGTCGAGCTCCTGATGAAGGTGCAGCTCGGCGGCGGCACCGACATCGCGAAGGCGATGCAGTACGCGGCCGAGCTCGTCGAGGCGCCGCGCCGCGCGATCGTCGTCCTCGTGACGGATTTCTTCGAGGGCGGCTCGCCCGAGCGCCTCGTCCGCACCGTCGCCGCGCTGACGGCGCAGGGCACGCGCGTCCTCGGCCTCGCCGCGCTCGACGAGGCCGCGAACCCGACGTTCGACCGCGAGATGGCGCAGCGGCTCGTGAACGTCGGGGCGCACGTGGCGGCCATGACCCCGGGCCAGCTCGCCGGCTGGATCGCCGAGAAGGTCCGCGCGTGAGGGACGACCTCGCCGCGCTCACGCTCGAGGTCGTCGCGTCGCTCGCGAACCTCGGCCTCGCGAAGCGCGCGCTCCGCGAGATCGAGCAGGGCAAGGGGCCCGAGCTCGAGGAGTCGGCCGAAGGGCGCGTCACGGGCCGCTTCCCGGACGGCGCCGTCGTCGCGTGGCCGACCGGCGTGAGCATGCGCGACGCGACCTGCTCGTGCGGCGCCGCGGGCGCGTGCCGGCACCGCGCCGGGCTCGCGCTCGCGTACG
>DASYCF010000155.1:0-4483 GCA_036500365.1 Byssovorax sp. | reverse complement strand
GATCGGCTTGCTTTACCGAGCCGCGGACGACGCGCCCGATCGCGAGCTTGCCGACGTACTCGTCGTGGGTGGTGTTGCAGACGATGATCTGGAGCGGCGCCTTCGGGTCGCCCTCGGGCGCCGGCACCTTGTCGAGGATGGTCTCGAGGAGCGGCACGAGGTCGGTCGCCTCTTGCTCGAGCTCGCGCTTCGCCTGGCCGAACTTCGCGATCGCGTAGATCGTGGTGAAGTCCATCTGCGCGTCGCTCGCCTCGAGGTCGCAGAAGAGGTCGAACACCTCGGACAGGACCTCGTGCGCACGCGCGTCGCCGCGGTCGATCTTGTTGATGACGACGACGACCGGGAACTTGCGCTCGAGGCACTTGGAGAGCACGAACCGGGTCTGCGGGAGCGGGCCCTCGGCCGCGTCGACGAGCAGGAGCGCCCCGTCGGCCATCATGAGCGTGCGCTCGACCTCGCCGCCGAAGTCGCTGTGGCCGGGCGTGTCGACGATGTTGATCTTCACGCCGCGGAATTTCACGCTCGTGTTCTTGGCGAGGATGGTGATCCCGCGCTCGCGCTCGAGGTCGTTGGAGTCCATCACCCGCTCGGTGAGGACCTCGTTGTCGCGGAACGCGCCCGTCTGACGGAGCAGGTGGTCGACGAGCGTCGTCTTTCCATGATCGACGTGGGCGACGATGGCGACGTTGCGGAGGCCTTGGCGGGGCATTTGGCCGCGGCCTTTAGCACGCGCGCGCGCAACAATCACGTGCCGCGCGCGCCGACGCCCGTTACGGTGCGCCGCCGATGAAGCTCGACGTGCTCAAGCAGGTCTGCGAGGAGTTCATCCCTTTCAACAAATTCCTCGGCGTACGCGTCATCCGCGCCGAGGTGGGGTCGGTCCGCCTCGAGGTGCCGTTCCGGCCCGAGCTCGTCGGCGATCCGATGAAGCCGGCCCTCCACGGCGGCGTCCTCAGCATGCTCGCCGACACCGCGGGCGGCATGGCCGTCTGGAGCGCCGTCGAGGACGAGCTCGCGCGCATCTCGACGATCGATCTGCGCGTCGACTACCTCCGCCCCGGCAAGCTCGAGCCGATCGCCGCCGAGGCCGTCGTCGTGCGCGTCGGCGGCCGCGTGGGCGTCGCCGACGTGCGCCTCTTCCACCCGACCGACGAGGCCGCCACCGTCGCGACCGGCAAGGCCGTCTACGCCATCAAACTTCCGAGGGCGAAATAACCCCTAGCTTTGGCCGCGGGCGTGGCGGCCGAGCCGGAGCACCAGCTCGGCGACGAGGGCGGTCCAGCCCGTCTGGTGGGAGGCGCCGAGGCCCTCGCCCGTCTCGGCGTGGAAGTACTCGTAGAAGAGCAGCTTGTCGCGGAAGCTCGGGTCCTCCTGGAACAGGCGCGAGTCGCCGAAGACCGGGCGTCGGCCGTCGGGGCCGCGCTCGAAGATCGACACCATGCGCGCGGCGAGCTCGTCGGCCGCCTCCATCAACGTGCGATCGGGGCCGCCGCCCTTGCGCGGGATGCGCACCGTGTCGCCGAGGCCGTGGTCGAGGCGGAGGAGCGATCGATAGAGCAAATAGCCGGTCGGGAACCAGATGGGACCGCGCCAGTTCGAATTGCCGCCCTTCATGCGCGACGTCGACTCGCCGGGCTCGTAGTCGACCTGGAGGCGGCGCGCGCCCTGCCACGCGACGACCGGGTGCTCCGCGTGCTCCTTCGACAGCGAGCGCGGCCCGAACTTCGAGAGGAACTTGTCGTCGTCGAAGAGGTGACCGAGCACGCGCTCGAGGCGCTCCGGCGGGACGGCGGAGAGCACGCGGCGGCCGTCGCGCCGCTCGGTGATCGGCTCGGCGAGGTGCGGATACCGCGCGAGGAACCACTCGAATCGCCGACGAAAGTTGTCGAGCCCGCGGAACGTCGCCGGGTCGATGACGTGCACGGCGAACAGCGGGATGAGGCCGACCATCGACCGCACGCGGAGGTGCCGCGCGCGGCCGTCCTCGTGCAGGATGTCGTAATAGAAGCCCTCCTCGTCGTCCCAGGGAGGCAGATCGTTCTCGTCCTCGGCGTGGTGGAGGGCGTACGCGATGCGCAGGAAGTGCTCGAAGAACTTGCTCGCGAGATCCTCGTAGGCCGAGTTCCCGACGGCGAGCTCGAGCGCGATGCGCATGAGGTCGAGGCAGTACATCGCCATCCACGCGGTCGCGTCGGCCTGCTCGAGCTTCGTGCCGGGGGGGAGCGGCTCGCTGCGATCGAAGAGCGAGATGTTGTCGAGCCCGAGGAAGCCGCCCTCGAAGATGTTGTTGCCGCCGTCGTCGCGCTTGTTGACCCACCAGGCGAAGTTGATGAGCAGCTTGTGGAACACGCGCTCGAGGAACACGCGATCGCCCTTGCCGCGCTGCTTCCGCTCGAACTTGTAGATCTGGTAGGCGGCCCAGGCGTGCACGGGCGGGTTCAGGTCCGAGAACTCCCACTCGTACGCGGGGATCTGGCCGCTCGGGTGCTGGTACCACTCCTTCACCATGAGCTTGAGCTGCGCCTTCGCCTGGTCGATGTCGACGCTCGACATCGCGACGCAGTGGAACGCGAGGTCCCACGCGGCGAACCACGGATACTCCCAGGCGTCCGGCATCGAGATGACGTCGGCCACGGAGACGTGGCGCCACTCGCGGTTCCTGCCGGACAGCCGCTGGTCGGGCGGCGGGTGCTGGTCGCCGCGGAGCCACGTGTCGACGTCGTAGTTGTAGAACTGCAGCGTCCAGATGAGCCCCGCCGAGGCCTGGCGGTGGATGGCGCGCCGATCGTCGCTGAGGTTCGGCCCCTGCACGTGGGCGTAGAACGCGTCGGCCTCGCGGCGGCGCGCGGCGAGCGTCGCCTCGAGCGCGTCGAACGGCTCGGCCTGCGCCTCGGGCGAGAGGCGCGCGACGACGCGCACCTTGCCGTGCGCCGGCACGTCGAAGCGCGCCCACGCGCACGCCTTCGTGCCGCGCTTCGCGGGGTTCGCCTTCGACGCGTCCCCGTCGACGACGACGTCGTGAAACGCGTCCTTCGCGTAGGGCGGGCTCTCGTTCGCGCCCCAGAGGCGCGCCGTGTTCGAGTCGTTCTCCGTGAACAGGAGGTCGTGACGCCCGTCGACGTAGAAGAAGTAGTCGCCGAGCACGCGGTCGGCCGCGCGCATCGTCGAATACGGCGTCTCGCCGTGCGGGTCGTCCCCCTGCGCGTCCTCGGGCACGGCGTGGATCCGCGGCCGCCCGTCGGCCCCGTCGCCCCACGACCACGTGTTGCGAAACCACAGGTGCGGGAGCACGTGAATCGGCGCCTCGGCGTCGCCCTGGTTCTCGACCGTGATGATCATGAAGACGTCGTTCGGGCCGACCTTCGCGTACTCGACGGTCACGTCGAAGTAGCGCCCTTCGTCGAACGCGCCCACGTCCCAGAGCTCGACCTCGCCGAGGTCCATGCTGCGGCCCTGGTTCGCGTCGAGGAGCTCGCGATACGGGAACGCGCGCTGCGGGTACTTGTACGCGAAGCGCAGGTAGCTCGACGTGGGCGTCGCGTCCTCGTAGTAATAGACCTCCTTCACGTCCTCGCCGTGGTTGCCTTGAGGGTTCGTGAGGCCGTAGAGGCGCTCCTTCAGGATCGGGTCTTGGCCGTTCCAGAGCGCGAGCGCGAGGCAGAGCGTCTGGCCCTTGTCGCAGAAGCCGGCGAGCCCGTCCTCGCTCCACCGGTACGCGCGGCTCCGCGCGTGCTCGTGCGGGAAATAGGCCCACGCGTCGCCGCTCGCGCTGTAGTCCTCGCGCACGGTGCCCCACGCGCGCTCGGCCATGTACGGCCCCCACTGCTTCCAGCGGACGACGCGCTCGCGATCCTCGAACAGGCGGTGATGCTCGGCGGTCGGTGCAGGCGGCGGCGTCTCGGTCATGGCTCTCCTACGACGGCCTTCTCGACCGCGGGTTTCGTCGACGGCCGAGGCGCCCCCGCGCCGCGGTCACTCGGTGCGCTTGATGATGTGAAAGCCGAACTGCGTCTCGACGACGTCGCTGATCTCGCCGACCTTGAGGTTGAAGGCGGCCTCGGAGAAGGCGCGCACCATCGACGTGCGGTCGAACACGCCGAGGTCGCCGCCGCGCTCCGCGCCGCCGGGCTCCTCGGTGTACTCCTTGACCAGCTCCTCGAATGGCGTGCCGGCGCGCGCCTTCGCGAGCACCTCCTCGGCGCGCTTCCTCGCGTCGGCGCGCGAGCGGGTCATGTTGTCGGGCCTGCTCTTCGAGCCCTCCCACATGATGAGGATGTGCTTGGCGCCCACCTGCGTCGGCTGGGCGGCGACGCGCTTTCGCTCGGCCTCGGCCTTCGCGTCGTCCTCGGCGTGGCGCATCGGCGCCTCGACCGCGAGGCCGCCGCCGACCCAGCTCGGCGACGAGCTCAGCGCGCCGCAGCCTGCGAGCGCCGACGCGGCGGCTGCCGCGCACGAAAAGAGGACGATCCGGGTGCCCACGCGG
>DASYCF010000154.1:0-4898 GCA_036500365.1 Byssovorax sp. | reverse complement strand
TGGGCTCCGCTCGTCCCCCCGGCGTCTTGCCCGCCCGAGCTCGACGAGGCGGCGAAGGACCTCTGCTTCGAGCGCGCCGCCCGCGACGAGATCGCCGCGCACCCGCTCCCATGGCTCGCGCTCGCGTGGCGCAAGGTCTCGGCGACGTTCGATTACGTCGGCGCCGCGGGCTGGTACCTGCACGACGCCGCGCCGCGCGCGTTCGGCGACGGCGACAAGCTCGCGCTCGGCGTGGTCGAGACCGTGTTCGAACGCCTCGTGCTGTTGGCCGCGCTCGCCGCCGCCGCGGCGCGCGACGGGCCGAGGACGCGGGCGAGGCGCGCCGTGGGCCTCGTCGGCGCCGCGTTCGCCTTCGTCCAGCCCGGCTGGGTCGCTTACCTCGCGCTCGCCCTGGCGTCGTCGCTCCGCGGGCGGGCGCTCCTCCGTGACGCGTGGCTCGCCACCGCCGCGCCCGTGGCCGTCGCGCTCATCGCGTCGACCCACGCGGTCTTCTTCGGGGGCGGCCGCTACGCGCTCGTCGTCCTGCCGCTCGTCACCGCGCTCGCAGCCCTCGCGCCGCCGCGCGCGGCCGTCCTCGAAGACGCTCGAACGCCACGACTTTGACAGGGGCGCGCGACCGTCCGTATCCTGCGCCCATGCCGCTCATCGAGACCGAGGAGGCCGCGCGCCGCCTGGCCCGTGCGATCGCCAGCGACCTCTCGCTCTACAACGAGGAGAAGATCGTCGCCGGCATCCAGAACGACGACCTCTTCACCGGCTTGAGCGAGGAGATCGAGGAGGGCCGCGCGCTCTACAAGAGCCGCGTCTCGCCCGATCTGTACGCGAAGAACTTCTACGACCGCGCGCTCGTCGACATCCTCGTGAAGTCGAAGGGCCACATCAAGTCGAAGATCTGGTAGCGCGTCAGCGCGCTGCGCGGAGGGCCGCGAGCGCTCGCGCGAAGTCGGGCGGCGGCGCGCTCTCCCAGCGCACGCGCGCGCCCGTCGCCGGGTGGACGAAGCCGAGCACGCGCGCGTGGAGCGCCTGCCGCCCGAGCTCCGCCGCGACCTCGCGCAGGCGCGCCTCCTTCGGCGGCTTGCCGTAGAGCGGGTCGCCCAGCACGGGCGCGTTCGCGCGCTCGGCGAGGTGCACGCGGATCTGGTGGGTGCGCCCCGTCTCGAGCGTGCAGGCGACGAGCGTGGCCGCGCCGAGCTCCTCGAGCTTCTTCACGTGCGTGACCGCGCGCTTGCCCGCGTCGACGCGCGTCGTGAAGCGCAGGCGGTCGCTCGGGTGCCTGCCGTGCAGCGTGTCGTACGTCGCGTCGCCCGTCCGTCCGGCGACGATCGCGACGTACTCGCGGTCGATGGCGTGCTTCGCGAAGAGCGCCTTCAGCGCCTCGCGCGTGGGCTCGTCCTTCGCGACCACCAGGAGGCCGCTCGTGCCCTTGTCGAGGCGGTGCACGACGCCAGGGCGGGCCCGCGCGTCGTCGTCGTCGGGCAGGTCGAAGCCGCCGCGCGCGAGCAGGCCGTTGACGAGCGTGCCCGTCGCGTGGCCGCGCGCCGGGTGCACGACGAGGCCGGCCGGCTTGTCGACGACGAGCAGGTGCGCGTCTTCGTAGACGACGACGAGCTCGACCGACGCGTCCGGCAGCGCGCGCGTCGGCGGGGGCGCCTCGGGTCGGACGACGATCCGCGCGCCGGCGGCGAGGGCTTGCGAGGCGCGCGCGGCGCCGCCGTCGAGCGTCACGCGGCCCGCTTCGATCCAGCGCTGCACGCTCGCGCGCGAAGCCTTTTGGCCCGCGCGCTCGAGCGCCCGCACGATCACCTTGTCGAGGCGCTCCCCGGAGTCGTCCGCCGAGGCGACGACGGCGAGCTCGCCGTCGTCAGTAGTCGGCGTCGCCGTCGTCCTCGTCCTCGCCCGAGCGGAGCTCCGGGTTGGTCGCGATGTGCGACTCGAGGTCGTCGAGGCGCTGCGACTCGGTGAGCCGCGCGATGCCGCTCTGATCGAACAGGTAGAGGTCGAACGCGCTGTAGCGCGGGTAGACCCGCACGTTGGTCTCGTCGTTGTCGATGCCGAGGATGACCAGCTCGCCGTCGCGCCGGGCCTCGCCGAGGTAGAGCGCGTGCCAGGGGTGGCGCGGCAGGTTCGGCAGGCGCACCAGGCGGCCCCGGATGCGCGAGTCGGTGTATCCCTGGTCGGTCTTGGCCTCGGCCAGCTTGCGGGCGCTCGTGATGCGTGGCCGCGGCGCCCGTGGATCGCTCCCGAACCGGCCCTTGCCGTGGAAGCGTGGCCCGAAGCTCGCCAGCGTGAAATCCCACGCCAGGAAGGTCCGAAGCGATGGCGGGAGCTCCACCATCAGCTTGGACTCGAGCGCGTCGAGCGCAGCCGGGCTCGCGCCGACGACGTTGACGCCGGGCGACGCCTTTTTCAGATGCGCGATGACGCGCTGGACGAGGGCGGGGCCTCGTTCGATGGTTGCCATGGTGGGTTCGGTCGCAGTCGATCGGCGCGCGCGCGCCCTGTCCTTTCACACCGATCGCGTGGGAATCGTCAAGGCGTTTTTTCGTCGATCGCGATTTGCGGGCCGCCAGCGAGCGCTCGATCGGTCTCCCCGCCTCGCGTCAGCTCGGGGTGTTTCAGCCGAAGGAGGAACAGCGCGACGAAGCCGACGAGGACGGCGAACCAGAGGGTCGCGAACCGGGCGAGGAGCATGGCCGCCGTCGCCGTCGCGGGCGCGACGTGGCCGACCTTCGCCATTTGCTCCTCGAGCAGGCCGTCCGTCACGCCCAGGCCGCCGGGGACGGGCACGAGCGCGCCCGCGAGCGTCGCCGTCGCGTAGAAGAACGCCGTGATGGCGAGCGGCGCGGCCTGGTGGAAGCCCTGGAGGATCACCCAAAGCGCGATCCCCTCGAGCGACCACGCGGCGATCGAGAGCAGGCTCGGCAGCACGAGGCGGCGCGGCGAGGTGAGCACGCGGAGCTCGACGAGCGCGGCTTCGACGCGCGGGGCGACCTTGTGGCCGACGCGCCCGAGCGCGCCCGGGAGCCGCGGCAGGAGCTCGAGCACGGCGCGCGAGAGCCGCCGCGACGTGACGAACGCGAGGAGGCCGAGCACGATCGCCGCGCCCGCGGCCGCGAACGGGAGCCCGCCGTGGAAGCCGAGGCTCCCGACCGCGATCATCACGATGACGCCGATCAGATCGGTGAGCCGCTCGGCCACGACGATCGGCGCCGTGCGCGTGACGGGCACGCCGCGGATCTCGTGGAGCACGAGCGACTTGAAGACCTCGCCCACCTTTCCGGGCGTGACGGTGAGCACGAAGCCCGAGAGGAACACGAGGAAGCTCTCGCCCTTCGGCACGCCGCGGATGTCGAGGGCCGCGAGGTAGTACTCCCACTTCAGGAACCGGAGCACGTAGTTCGAGAACGCGAGGCCGCACGCGGCCGCGAACGTCCACGCGGCGTACGTCGCGAACGAGGCGGCGATCGACGAGGCGCCGCGGTACAGGACGAACGCGCCGTAGAGCGCGACGCCGAGGAGCATCGCGACGACGACGCGTCGACCGAGGCGGTTCAACGTGCGCCCCGGCGGCGGGAGATCGGCACGGCGTCGACGCGGCGCTTGCGGCGAGCGCGCACGACGCGGAGGACGAGCCACGCGACGGCGGCGAGCGAGACGCCGCCGCCGAGGGCCGCGATCGCCCAGGCCGGCGCGTCCCATCGGCCGCGGCCGAGGCCCTCGGCCACGCTCGGATCGAGCGCGAGGGTCGACGTCGACGACGAGCGCACGCGTGCTGGTATCACGCGGCGCGCGCGGGCGGCAACTCGGCGGCGGCGCGCGGCGACTTCGCTCGGCAACAGTGCTAAGCCCCTCGGCGTGATGGTCGCTCGATCGAATGGCCTCGGCCGCGCGCGCGCTCGAGGCGGCCGCGGGGCCGCGTGATGGAGCTCTTCATCGTGCGCCACGGCGAGGCGGTGGGCGAGGCGCCCGGCCTCGGCGACGAGGGGCGCTTCCTGACCGAGAAGGGCCGCAGGGTCACGCGCCGCGTCGCGCGCTTCCTCGCGAAGAAGCCGGGCCGGCGCCCCGCCGAGATCTGGACGAGCCCGCTCGTGCGCGCGGTGCAGACGGCGGAGATCCTCGCCGAGGTCTCGGGCGTGCGCGCCGGCGTCGTCGCGAAGGCCGAGCTCGCTCCGGGCCGCGATCCGGGCGACCTGCTCGCGCTCCTCGCCGCGCACGCGCCGAGCGGACCGATCGCGCTCGTCGGCCACGAGCCGAGCCTGTCCGTGCTCGCGTCGAGCTTGCTCGGCAAGGGCTTCGCGGGCCTCCGAAAGAGCGCCGTGCTCGCGCTGAAATGGGACGGCAAGGAGCCGGCGGAGCTCCGCTTCCTGCTCGACCCGAAGACGCTCGAGCGCCACGAGCACCTCGACGACGTGCGCCGCAGCGACGGCTCGAAGTAGCGTCAGGGCGAGCGCGCGCCGCGCGGGCGGGCGGCGTCGGCCATCACCGCGACGAGGTGCCCGCGGTCGACCTCGAGGTTCGAGAGCGCGCCCGCGATCGCGCGCGCCAGCGTGCGGCTGCGCGGGATGACGACGCCGCGGAGCGCGCCCGGCCTGCTCGGCTCGAACGCGAGGAGCGAGCCCTCGTCGTCCCACCGGGCGAAGCGGCCGGCGCGCACGAGCGGCAGCGTGGCCGTGATCTCGTGGCGGGTCGTGTCGAGCACGCTCACGCCTGCCTCGCTCGCGAGCAGCATCGAGCGCGTCACGAGGTCGGGGGCGAGGTCCGTGTACGCGCCGCCGGCGGCCTCGAGCACGCGGCGCACGCGGCCGGCGTCGTCGGCGACGGCCACGCCTGCGGCGTCGGCGAACGCGACCTCGCCGGGCGCCGGGCCGTCGGCGAGGGCGGTCGCGCGGGGCGACGCG
>DASYCF010000153.1:0-3698 GCA_036500365.1 Byssovorax sp. | reverse complement strand
CCACGCCGCCTAGGGTCGCTGGCGTTGTCGACCCGCGCGCGCCCCCTCGCTCTCGCAGCGGCCCTCGCCGGCGCGCTCGTCGCGTCGCGCGCGTCCGCGGAGATCCTCGTCTACACGCCACCGCCCGACGCGACGCCGCCGCGCGACGTGAGCCTCGGCATCTATGGCTGGATCCAGCCGCGGTTCCAGGCGCAGCAGTCCGACGATCGGCCCGTCATCGACCTCCAGCCGAACCCGGCGTTCCTCGTCGAGCGCGCGCGCGTCGGCGCCGTCGGCTACCTGGGCACGTGGGGCAAGGCCGGCTTCGAGATGGAGCTCGCGAAGCCGCAGGTCACGACGATGGACGCGTACGTGGTCGCGACGCCGGTCGACCTGCCCATCGCGTCGGTCTCGCTCACCGCGGGGCAGTTTCGCGTGCCCTTCAGCCGCCAGAACCTGCTCCCGAGCAACAGCTTCCAGCTCCCCGACGTCGCGTACTTCGTCGCGCCGAACTTCCTCGTCGACCGCGACCTCGGCGCGATGCTGAGCGGCGACCTCTTCTGGCGGCGCGCGCACTGGTCGGTCGCGATGTTCAACGGCAACGACAACGGCCGCGGCCAGACGATCAACAGCGACCCGTACTTCCTCTTCGCCGCGCGCCTCGAGCTCGCGCCGCTCGGGCCCGTGCCGCGCTTCGAGGGTGATCTTCGCCCGCTGAACGATCAGCACAAGCCGCTCGTGCAGGTCGCCGGCAGCGCGATGCGCAGCCACTTCGACGACAAGCACGTCGAGCGCACGTACCTCGGCGGCGACCTCGCCGCGTACTGGGAGGGCGCGTCGGTCTACGGGGAGATCTTCTACCACGTCGACGTGCCGCTCTTCACGACGGGCCCGAACGCGACGAGCGAGATCAAGCAGCTCGGCTGGAACATCCAGGGCGGCTGGTTCCCTCGCCTGCCGTGGGTGCGCGAGCACATCGAGCTCGTCGGCCGCGTCGAGCGCTTCGATCCCGACGAAGAGGTGACCAAGCCCGACAACGACGAGGACGCGCGCGAGCTCACCGGCGCGAACCCGACGTGGGGATACATGGGCTTCTTGATGGGGGCGAACTTCTTCTGGCTCTACGGCCACGACCTGAAGCTCCAAGGCAGCTACGAGGTCAGGAACGAGACCAAGGGCTGTCTGGCGAACCAGACCGGCGCGCAGTGCACCGGCTACATCGCGAACAACCTCTTCGTGCTTCAAATCACCGGCGGCTTTTGAGCAATGGAGTCCGCTCATGTCCAGGCTTCACGTCGCGTCTTTGATTGGGATCCTGAGCGTCGCCGCGCTCGCGGCGGTGAGCTGTCAGAACACGGCGAACACGGGGACGGAGCCCGGCGCCGGGGGCGGGGTCGCCGACGGCACGAGCACCGGCAGCGGCAACGGCGGCGGCTCGGCGGCGATCGTGACGTTCCAGCCGACCGGCTGCGCGTTCAGCGTGCAGTCGCGGCCCGAGTACATCGGCTACCAGCCCGGCGGCGCGATGACCGCCGCGGCGCCGAACATCCGGCGCGTTCGCCTCGGCCTCGGCGGCAACGTCGTGCCGGGCGGCGCCGGCCACGCGGATCCGTCGACGAGCATCGGCGTCGCGTGGCAGACCGACGAGGGGACGGCCGCGAGCGACGTCGAGTGGGGCCCGTCGCCCGACCCGACCAGCTGGCCGACCGGCAACCGCACGAGCGGCGTCACGTGGGACACGCCCGAGGCCGAGCTCAACACCGGGCAAGGCAACGAGCGCATGCACGAGGCCTATGTGTGCGGGCTCACCTCGGCGACGACTTATTACTACCGAGTCGGCGGCGGCGCCGCGGGCGCCGAGCAATGGAGCGACGTGTACGCGTTCACGACGACGCCCGCGTCCGGCACGGCGGCGCCTGTCAAGATCGCGCTCACGGGCGACTCGCGCGGCGAGCAGGAGAACGCCTGGCAGCTCCTCCAGGGCCGCGTGAACCAGGCCGGCGTGACGATGCAGCTCTTCTCCGGCGACATGATCAACCTCGCGCCCGATCAGACCGAGTGGGAGCTCTGGCTCGACTCCGCGTGGAAGGACACGAGCGGAAACCTCTCCGCGCTCGGGCAGCTGCTCACGCTCGCCGCGCACGGTAACCACGACAACCACACGTCGCTCTTCTATGGAAACCTCGTCTTGCCGCAAGACGTGCAGACCTACGCGGCGTACGTCGAGCTCTTCTATTCGGTCGACGTAGGGCCCGTGCACGTCGTCGTCGTCGACGACTCGTTCATCGCCGATCCCACCGAGGATCCGAGCTACGCGTCGATCCTCAAGAGCTGGCTCGATCAGGACCTCGGCGCGGCGACCGCGAACCGCGGGAACGTGCCGTGGATCGTCACCGTGCACCACCGGCCCGAGTACTCGTCGTCGCTCCACGGCATGGACCTCGACGTGCTCAACACGCGCGAGTTCTTCGCGCCGATCTGGGAGCAATACAAAGTGAACCTCGCCGTCGGCGGGCACGATCACGACTACGAGCGGTCCAAGCCGCTGAGCGGGTCGGCCGACGCGCCGACCATCCACTCGGACACGCGCGACGGCACGACGTACCTCGTGTGCGCGGGCGCCGGCGCCGACGGCTACTCGAAGGGCACGAACCCGTGGACCGCGATCAGCAGCGACTTCACGAGCGGCGGAGCGATCGGCTTCTACGCGTACCTGACGGCGACGACGAACGGCATGACGCTCGAGTCGCACGAGCTCCGGACCGACGCGAGCGACCCCGTGATTGACACGCTGACGTTCACGCCCTGAAGGCAGACACCGCTCTCGCTCTCGACGCCGCTGTACTACGACGAGGCGTGCGCGCGCGCGGCTGGTTCGTCGTCTTCGTGGCCGCGGCCGTGCTGGTCGCCAGCGCCGGGCGCGCGGAGGCGCAGGGCTCGCCGCGGGACGAGGCGCAGGCCGCGTTCGACGCCGCCGAGGCGCGCGCGGCGGCGTACGACTTCGGCGCGGCGCTCGAGGCGTACAGGAGCGTGGTCGCGATCGATCCGAGCGCGCCGTTCGCGCGCGTGGCGCGGGCCCGCGCCGACGATCTCGCTTCGCGTAGCGAAGGGAACTTCGGCCCGTACGCGACGGTCGAGCGCGCGCGGCGTGACCCGGGCGCGCTCGCGACGGCCGACGCGGCGCTCGAGCTCGCGCGCGCCGCGGAAGATTTCCCGCGCGGGCGCGTTCGGGCCGAGGCGCGCCTGCTCGCGGGCGGCGCGCTGTTTCGAAGGTTCGACGACGCGCGCGCCGAGGCCGTGCTCCTCGCCGCCGCAGACGATCCCGACGGGGACCGTCTCACGCGCGGCCTCGCGCTCGCCGACGCGGTGCTGATCCTCCGTCGAGCCGGGCGTGCGCGCGAGGCCCTCGCGCTGCTCGACGCGCACGCCGACCTGCTTCCGAACCTACGCGGCGAGGTCGCGCGCGACGTGCGCCGCCACGACCTCGCGCGGGCGGCGGCGGCGCTCGTCGCCGCGGCGGCGTTGCTCGCGCTCGCGGGGGCCGCGCTCGGCGCGCGTCGCGTCGGCGGCCTCCGCGCGCTGCCGCGTTACCTGCTCCGTCCCCTGCCCGTCGCGGCGGCGCTCTACCTCGGCGGCGCGGGCGCGATCGTCGCGTCGGCGCGCTCGGACGGCGAGCCGCTCCCGTTCCTCGTGCTCGGGGTCGGCCTCGTCGGGTGCAC
>DASYCF010000152.1:0-3711 GCA_036500365.1 Byssovorax sp. | reverse complement strand
GGCGAGGTGCCCGAGGGCCAGCGCGCGCGCCTTGTGGTCGAGGTCGATCGACTCGGCGACCTCGCGCAGCAGCGCCGCGCCCTCGGGACCGCGACCGTTCGCGAGCATGAGGCCGCCGAGCTTCTCGGCGAAGATGGCGAGCCAGCCCGGCGCGTCGGGGTCGGACCGCGCGACGAGCGCGCGCGCCGCGGCGACCGCCGTGCCGAGGATGTCCATCGCGCCCGCCGTGTCGCCGCGCGCGATGCGGAGGCGCGCCGCCTGCTCGCCGAGGAGGAAGCCCGCGAGATCGACCTCGCCCCGGAGCGCGTGGAACGCGGCGCGCTCGCGCGGCGCCTCGACGAGGGCCGCCGCGGCGCGCGCGTGGTACGTCGCGAGCGCGCCGACCGGGATGCCCGCGAGGACGACGCCGCCGAAGCCGGCGTGCGCGACCTCGACCAGCTGGCCACGGAGCCGCGCGAGGCCGACGTCGACGAGCCGCGCGATCGCAGCGTCCGCCGCCTCGACGTCGGCGATCTCGGCCACCGCGTCGGGCGGGGCGGCGCCGACCAGCGCGAGCGCCTGCGCGAGCCTGCGCTCGGACGGCGTGAGGAGCGACGCGGCGGCGACGAAGAGCTCCGGCAGCTGGTCGGGGAGCGGCCCGTCGAGCTCGGAGGCGAGCGAGACCGCGAGCGAGACGTAGAGCGGCTCGATCTCGTCGCGCGCCGGCGTGCGCAGGCGGAGCTCCTTTGGAAACAGCGCCTTCTGCGCCGCCGCGTTGAGCCCCGTGAGGCGCCGCTCGCGGAGCGCGCCCGCGAGCTTGGCGCCGCCTGGCGCGCTCGCGGTCACGAGCACGCGCAGGCCCGGCGTGGCGTCGCTCGCGAAGAGGGCACCGAGCGCGCGACGCGACGAGCGATCGAGCCGATCGAAGTCGTCGATGAACAGCAGGCACTTGCCGCGACCGCGCGCGACCGCCGTGCGCGCCGCCCAGCCGAGCGCCGCCTCGCGCGTGCTCTTCTCGCCGGCCTCGCTCGAGTCCTCCGAGAAGATCGCGGCGACGCCCGAGCCGATGCGCGGGCCCGCCTCCTCGGCCACCTCGAGGAGCGCGGCGTCGCTCGCGATGCTCGTCAGCGCGAGCAGCGCGGCGCGCAGGCCGCCGAAGCCCACCTCGTCGCCGGGCGGCGCGTCGCCCGCGATGGTGACGACGAGCGCGCCGTCCTGCCGCTCGGCCGTCGCGACCGCCTCGAGCAGGCGCGTCTTGCCGAGGCCGCTGCGACCCCACATGTAGCCGCCCGCCCGGCCCGTGTCGGCCAGCGCGCCGCGCGCCCACGCGACGTCCGCCTCGCGCCCGAGGAACGGCCCGCCGAGCGACGGCGGCGGCGCCGTGGTCGCGAGCTCGGCCCGAGACGCGATGCGCCGCGGCATGACGACCTCGGTCGACGGCGGACGGACGGAGCGCGGCGGGAAGATCGACCGGTCGGCGCGCGCGCGCGGCGTGGCTGCACGGACGATCGCGTCAGCGAAGCTCTCGGCGTCCGGATACCGCCGCGCGCGGTCGGGGTGCAGCGCGGCCATGCAGACGTCGGCGAGCGCGGGCGAGATGTTGCGACGGGGCGCGAACTCGCGCGGATCGGGCGGCGTGAAGAGCCCCGGCTTCGGCCCGCGATCGTCGAACGGGACGCGCCCCGTGAGCGCCGAAAACAGCACGACGCCGAGCGCCCACAGGTCGAACGAGGGCTCGGCCGGCGCCCCCTCGAGCTGCTCGGGCGGCATGTAGCGAGGCGTGCCGACGACGCGCCCCGGCTGCGTGACGGCCGCGCGATCGAGCAGCTTCGCGATGCCGAAGTCGATGATCTTCACGTGGTCGAGGCCGCCGCGCGTCTGCTCGAGGAGGATGTTGTCGGGCTTGATGTCGCGGTGCATGACGCCGTTCGCGTGCGCCTCGCCGAGGCCCGCGAGCGCCTGCTCGAAGATGCGCGCGATCCGCGGGTGCGGGAGCTCGGCGCCGCGCCCGAGCTCGACGGCGAGGTCACGCCCGGAGAGCAGCTCCATCACGAGGTAAAACGTGCGCGCCGACGCGATGGTGGTCTCGCCGAAGTCGAAGATGCTGACGACGTGCGGGTGGTTGAGGCGGCTCGCCGCGCGCGCCTCGACGAGGAACCGGGCCGTGATGCCCGGCGTGTCGAGCAGGTGCGGGTGGACGAACTTGATCGCGACGTCGCGCTCGAGCGGGCGCTGGCGCGCCTTGTAGACGACGCCCATGCCCCCGGAGCGGATGCGCTCGACGACCTCGAAGCGGCCCTCGACGACGCGGCCGACGAAGGGGTCGTCGTCCTCGATCGGGCGCGACTGGGCGGCTCCGCACGCCGGGCAGAACCGGCGGACGTCGAAGTCGTTGCCGCAGCTCTCGCATCGGTTCCGCATCGGGCGCTCCACTGAACGTACATAAGCGCACCAGCGCTGCAAGCGGGGCCAGGCTGGTCGCCCGGACGGCGCGGCCCGAGCGGCGTCCGGAGCGGGGCCACTGCAGCAATCCTTCATGGCGCGATTTTGTGATCGCGCGACCGACGAGCGGCCATCGAGGGGGGTCGACGGTGACCGACCACCCCCGCCGACCCGTCTTTGCGGCGTGCCGCGTGTCCCCTCCGACCAGCGCGTGAGCACGCCGCTACTTCTTTTGGCGATGGAGCCGCGAGCGGGCGTCATCGATGGGGCCGCGAGCGGCCCCAAACCCCAACCTCGCTTCGCTCGGTTTTGAGCCCGCCGAGGGGCGCGATCCGAGCGGGCGGCCACCCGAGGGGCGGCGTCCGACGGGCGCCACCCGAGGGGGTGGCGCCGCCTGCTGCGCGGCGTGCGATGCTCGCGCGATGCGTGGAACGTGGGTGGTGGCGCTCGTCCTCGGCGGGCTGGGGTGTGCCTCCGGGGCTTCGCCGACGCGCGATCTCGCGCTGCGGCACGTCGTCCTTTATCAAAACGGGGTCGCGTACTTCGAGCGGACCGGCGCCCTCGACGACGGGCGCGTGAAGCTCTCGTTCAAGGAGCGCGAGGTCGACGACGTGCTCAAGACGCTCGTGGTCGTCGAGCAGGGCGCCGCGAAGGGCGCGAAGCCGCCCACCGTCACCACGCGGCTCGCCCAGCAAGAGAAGGCGGTCGACCCGAACGACGCGACCGCGCTCGAGGTCGTCATCTCGCCGCGGCCGGTCGCGCCGATCTCGATCGCGTACGCCGTGCCGTCCGCCGCGTGGAGGTCGACGTACCGCATCGTGCTCCCGCAGGAGCGCGGCGCGTCGACCGCGCTGCTCCAGGCGTGGGCGCTCGTCGACAACGTGACCGAGGAGGACTGGACGGACGTCGCGCTCACGCTCGCGACCGGCGCGCCGATGACGTTCTCGTCGCACCTGCGTGAGCCGCTGTTCGTCGCGCGGCCCGACGCGCCGCGGTCCGCGTCGCCGACCGCGATGGGCCCTGTCGTCGCCGATCGCTCGCAGCGAGACTCGGACGGCGACGGCATCCCCGACGCGCTCGACAAGTGCCCCGACGCGCCGGGCGCGCAGTCGAACGACGGCTGCCCCGAGACGCCGCACCGGGTCCTCGTCACGGAGCGCTCGATCGCGATCGTGGAGCGCATCGGCTTCGCGCGGGACAGCGACGCGATCGCGCCCGCATCGAAGGCCGCGCTCGACGCGATCGCCGCCGTCTTGCGTTCGAACCCGAGCCTGCGCAAGGTGGAGATCG
>DASYCF010000151.1:0-3026 GCA_036500365.1 Byssovorax sp. | reverse complement strand
GCGCGGCGGTCCTCCGCGCGGTCGAGCTCCGCGGCGCGGATTTCACGGGCGCGCAGATCGGCGCCGCGCTCATCCTCGACGCGCAGCTCGCCGGCGTGACGTTCGAGCGGCTCGACGCCGCGGGCGCCATGTTCATCAAGTGCGATCTCTCGGGCTCGATCCTCGACGGCGCGGATCTCACGAAGGCGATCTTCCTCGAGACGCCGGTGCGCGGCGCGTCGTTCGTGCGCGCCAAGCTCGCGAAGGCGCTGTTCCTGACGTGCCACGGCGAGGGCGCGCGCTTCGACGAGGCCGAGGCCGAGAACCTGCGCTTCGTGAAGGACTGCGCGTTCGAGGAGGCGACGTTCCGCGGCGCGAAGCTCGCGCGCGCGAACTTCCGCGGAGCCGACCTCGCCGGCGCCGACTTCACCGACGCGGCGATCGACGCGGGCGATTTCAGCGAGGCGAACCTCCGCGGGGCGAGGCTCACGCGCGCCGTGCTGCGCGGCGCGCTCCTCGTGCGGACCGAGCTCCGCGACGCGGACCTCGCCGGCGCCAACCTGCTCGGCGCCATCCTGCAGAAGGCGGGGCTCCGCGGCGCGTCCCTCGCCGGCGCGAACCTCGCGCGCGCCGATCTCCTCCGCGTCGACGTCGACGAGGGCACCGACCTCGCCGGCGCGCTGCTCGACCAGATCCGCTTCGTGAAGCGCGAGGCGCCGCATGAGCCCGGGTGACGACGCGACGCGCGACCCGGTCGCAGGCGCGGTGCCGAGCGGCGACGGCGCCGCCGCGTCCGCCGAGCTCGCCGCGCGCGTGCGCTCGGGCGAGGTCGTCTCCAGCTGTCACTTCGGCGAGTGGGATCTGCGCGGCGTCGATCTCTCGGGCGGCCTGTTCGAGGAGTGCGTGTTCCGGGGCGCCGACTTGACGGGCGCGAACCTCGAGGAGGCGCTCTTCACCGGCTGCGATTTCGTCGGCGCGACGATGACGCGCGCGTCGGTGCGCAACGTGCTCTTCGATCGCTGCGATCTCTCGCGGGCGAAGCTCGACGGCGCGTGCGCGATCTCGGCGAACTTCATGTCGACGAACGCGTCGTCCGCGTCGTTCGAGGGCGCCGACCTCGTGCTCACGTGTTTTCACCAGGCGACGCTCGACGGCGCGAGCTTCGCGAAGACGCTCCTCGATCGCGTGACGGTGCTCGAGTGCGGCACGTCGAAGCTCGGGCTCGCGGGCGCGACGATCCGCCGAACGACGTTCATCCGCGCCGACCTCACCACGGCCTCGCTCGCCGGCGCGATCTTCGACATGGCCGTCGTGCTCGAGGCGAAGCTCGCGGGGCAAGATCTCTCGGGGGCGCGGCTCACGCGCTCGCAGTTCACGCGCGCCGATCTCGAGGGCTGCGACCTGCGCGGCGCCGACATCTCCGGCTGCTGCTTCAAGGACACGAACCTCGCCGGCGCGAAGCTCGACGACGCGCGCGGCCCGGTCGCGCTCTTCGCCAACGCGCGCCTCGCCGGGGCGACGGCCGTCGGCGCGTCGTTGAAGCAGGCGATCTTCGTCGAGGCCGACCTCGCCGACGTCGATTTCACGCGCGCCGATCTGTACCAGGCGAACTTCGAGAAGGCGGCCGCGCGCGGCACGATCTTCCGCGGGGCGGAGCTCACGTACGCGAACTTTCCGTACGCCGACGTCTCGCGCGCCGACTTCACCGACGCCTCGCTGTACCGCGCGCGGTTCCACCGCGTCACGGAGGAGGAGACGACGTGGGGCAAGGGCAAGCTCGTGGCGCTCGGCGACGACGAGTCGCTCGCGAAGGCGGAGAGCTGGCAAGCGCCCGCTCCTGCGGTGACCGAAGGGACGAGGTGACGACGATGGACAATCTGGCTCGCAAGATCGGCGGCGCGGCGGCGGACGAGGTCGCGCTCGAGACCGCGCGCGTCGTCGCGCTCGAGGGCGGCGCGCTGCACGTGCGCCTCGCCGGCGGTGAGATCGTCGAGGCGGCGCGCGGCGCGAGCTGCCTCGTCGCGCCCGAGGAGGGAGACCTCGTGCTCGCGGCGCGCTCACGCCGCGAGGGCGCCTTCGTCGTCGCCGTGCTGCGGAGGGAGAGCGACGCGCCGACGACGCTCGCCCTCGACGGCGACGTCGATCTCCGCCTCGCCTCGGGTCGCCTCCGGATCGCCGCGCAAGACGGCGTCGACCTCGTGACCCCTCGCGCCGTCGCCGTCTCCGCCGGCACGCTCGACGTGAACGCCGTCGAGGCGCGCGTCGCCGTGCAGGCGCTCGCCTTGGTGAGCGACGCTGTGCGCGCCGAGGTCGACCGCGTCAAGCTCCTCGCCTCGCGCGTCGACTCCGTGATCGAGCGCGTCTCGCAGCGCGTGAAGCGCGCCTACCGCCGCGTCGAGGAGAGCGACCACGTGCGCGCCGAGCGCATCGACTACCGCGCCGAGAAGACCATGAGCCTCCACGCCGAGCACGCGCTCGTCACGGCCGACGAGCTCGTGAAGATGGACGCCGAGCAGATCCACCTCGGCTGACCAGCCGCGGCGAGAGACGGGAGACCACGAGCATGTTCGCCAACACGCAGATGATGGGCACCGACATGGGGTTCCCCGACGTGTGCCTCACGCCGACGCCGGCGCCCGTGCCGGTGCCGTACCCCAACGTCGCGATGGGTCCGATGGCGGTGCCGGCCGCGTACAACATCCTCTTCATGTGCGCGCCGGCGCACAACATGGGGACCACGGTGCCGATGACGAACGGCGACAACGCCGGCGTGAACATGGGCGTCGCGTCGGGCATCGTCATGGGCCCGTCGCGCCACCTCACGGCGGCGTTCACCGTCCTCGTCGACGGCGTGCCCGCGACGCGCCTCACGAGCTCGAGCCTGCAGAACTCGACGAACTGCCCGGGCGTGCGCGTCGTCCCGAGCCAGGTGAAGGTGCTCCTGCTCGCGCCCTGAGCGCGTCAGGGCTTGAACTCGCCCTTACCCGCGGACGCATACGGGCGCGGGCGGTTCGCCCAACGAGCACGGGCGCCGCGACGCGGCGGTG
>DASYCF010000150.1:0-3767 GCA_036500365.1 Byssovorax sp. | reverse complement strand
CGGTCTCTCGCTCACCTCGGCGGCAGGTCGCGCGTCGGCCCTGCTCGAGGCCGTGCGCGGCCTCTCGTTCACGGTGGGCCGCGAGGCGGTGCGCATCACGGCGAGCTTCGGCGTCGCGACCGCGCACGGGGTCGATCGGATGTCGGCCGCCGGCCTCGTCGCCGCGGCCGATCGCGCGCTCTATTCGGCGAAGGAGGGCGGCAGGAACCGCGTCGTCGCGTGGAGCGCCGACTCGGGTCGCGGCGCCACCGTGCCGCCGCCTGCGTGAGCGCCTCGACGCGATCGCTCGCCGCGCCCGTCGCCGCTTCACGCTACGCTCGCCCGGAGCGCGCATGCAGATCACGGGACGATGCCACTGCGGAGACGTCTCCTTCGAACTCGCGTGGCGGCCCGAGCCGATCGAGATCGCCGCGCGCGCGTGCGGCTGCTCGTTCTGCACGAAGCACGGCGCCGCGTGGACGGCGTGCGCGTCGGGATCCCTCGTCGTGAGGGCGGAGCGCGCGCGCGTCACGCCGTACGAGCTCGGCACGAAGACCGCGCGGTTCCACGTGTGCGCCGCGTGCGGCGTCGTCGCGGTCGTGACGAGCGTGATCTACGGTCGCCTCTACGCGGTCGTGAACGTGAACACGTTCGAGGGCGACGCGGGCGCCCTCGTGCGGCGCGCGCCCGTGCACCTCGACGACGAGTCGACGAGCGATCGCCTCGCCCGGCGCGCCCGCAGCTGGATCGCCGACGTGACGTTCCCGGGCGCCGTAGACGCGCCCGCGCCATCGGTGTGATCGGGCGCGCACGAGCGTCGACGTCACCGACGCCTTCCTGCAACACGGGTGCGTCGGCGTCCGGACCCACGGAGGCCGGTTCCTCACGTTCGACAACGTGACCATCTCCGACTTCGATTGCGCGGCCGTGCTCGAGCGCGACTTCATCCCGGGGTCCTTGCTCGGCGTGGGGGTCGACGGTGGAGCGAACGCGCTTCCCGGTGATGGTGTCGGTCCTGCCCGAAGCGGCGACCGTGCTCTGCTCCGTCGACGAGGTGACGACCGGGGATCTGCTCGTCGTCAGCGCCACGTACCCACGCCGCGCCGAAGCCGACGACGCGCCCGACGACCCGTTCACGGTCATCGGCAAGGCGCTCGGGTCGAAGCCCGCGGGCGCCGAGGGCTTGGTGCGCATCGGGCCCGCGTGACCGTCACGCGAGCGGCTGCGCGCGCCGACGCCGCACGACGCGGCGGCCCGCTCGGTAAAGGCCGTACGCGATCGCGGCGACGAGGAGGGCCGTCGGCCCGGCCGACGCGACGACGACCGCGAGGCCGACGAGGAACGAGCCCGCGGTCGAGACGCCATCGACGACGGCGCCCGCGACGCGGTGCCCGGGCCCCACGACGACGAGCGCGTCGGCGCGCGACGAGAGCGAGACCTTCACGGTCGCGAACGCGATCTGGCCCTCGAGCACGCGCTGCTGCGCCTCCATGCGCTCGATCGTCTCGCGCACGCCGGCGATCTCCTTCTCGACCGTCACGACGTCGGCGAGCGCGCCGGTGCGATCGCCGAGCAGCTCGAGCAGGCTCTTCTCCTGCGCGTGCGCGTTGCGGACGCGCGCGTCGAGATCGGCGCGCTGCTCCGTGACGTCCTCGGCCTTCTCGCCGTCGCTCGTCACCTCGCCGAGCTTGCCCACCGCGGAGCGCAGCTCGGCGAGCTTCGTCGACGGCACGTGGAGCTCGAAGTACGCCGAGCTCGACCCGCCGTTGCTCGACGCGTGCGCCTCGCCGACGTACCCGCCGGACGACGCCGTGACGTCGCGGATCGAGCGCGCCGCGGCCGCGACGTCGTCGACGACGACCGACGTCTCCACCGTGACGCGGAGCGCCCGCTGCGGGTCGGCGGCGCGCGCCGCGCCGGTCGCGCCGGGCAGGCCGGCGGCCTTCGCGTCCTGCGGGGCCGGCGCCATCGCCGCGGCGGCCGGAGCGGACCTGTCCGCCAACTTCCCGCACCCGGCGGCGCCGGAGAGCAGGGCGACCGCGAGCGCGGCGCCGACGGCGAGCGGACGGTGGACGGCGTGGATCGAGCGGCGTGCGAGAGCGGACATGGCGGCGAGACCTCCGCGCACCAGAACGCTGGGCCACCGGCGCGCCTTACACGGCGACGCACGGCGCTTTCGTCCGGCCGCGCGCAGCGCTACGAACCGCCGCCCCGCAGCGCCGGCACCCGGCGCGCGAGCGGCGGAGACAGGAAGCCATGGTCGACTCGGTCTCTCAGCAAGCGTTTCGCGAGGCGCTCGCGCGGTTCGTGAGCGGCGTCACCGTCGTCGCCGCGCGCGGCGAGGGTGAGCTCCCCGTCGGCATGACGGCGACGGCGTTCTCGTCCGTGTCGCTCGCGCCGCCGCTCGTGCTCCTCTGCATCCAGAAGAAGTCGACCGTGCACGATCCGCTGACCACGGCGCCCGTCTTCGGCGTCAGCGTGCTCGACGAGTCGCAGCGGACGATCGCCGAGCAGTGCGCGCGGCCCGGGCTCGATCGGTTCAAGGACGTGCCGATGCGCGCGGGTGCGGCGCTCGGTGCGCCGCTCGTCGACGGCGCGCTCGTCACGCTCGAGTGCAGGCGCTTCGCCGCGCACGACGCGGGCGATCACACGATCCTCGTCGGCGAGGTCGACGGCTCGACGTCGCGCGACGGCGCGCCGCTCCTGTATGGCAACCGGAGCTTCGGCCGCTTCACGAAGGATGCCTGAGCCTCAGCGCTCGGAGGCGGACTCGGGGGGACCAGCGAGCTCGATGCCGAGCTCCTTCGCGAACTGGAAGATGCGCGGGTCGCGGTAGAACTCGCCGAACACGATGCGCGAGCAGCCCGCGTTCGCGATGAGCTTGAAGCAGCCCCAGCAGGGCGAGGCGGTCACGTAGACGGCCGCGCCCTCGATGCGCACGCCGTTCTTCGCGGCCTGCACGATGGCGTTCGCCTCCGCGTGGATCGTGCGCACGCAGTGGCCGTCTTCCATCATGTGGCCTTCCTCGTCGCAGTGCGGGAGGCCGCGGATCGAGCCGTTGTAGCCCGTCGCGAGGATGCATTTGTCGCGCACGAGCACCGCGCCGACGTGCTTGCGATCGCAGGTCGAGCGCGTCGCGACGTCGCGCGCGATGCGCATGAAATACTCGTCCCACGAGGCGCGCTCGGTCATGCCGGCGAGCTACCACGCCGCGCCGGCTGCGCGAAGCTCGCGCGGGGCGTTGTCGGCTTTACGGGCTCGCGCGGTGCAGCTACCGCGGGCGCATGAGCACCGCGAAGCAGCAGCGCCGCGTGATCGTCCTCGGGTCGGGCGCGCGGGAGCACGCGCTCGCGCGCGCCCTCGCGAGGTCACCGTCGGTCGGCGAGGTGATCGTCGCGCCGGGCAACGCGGGGACGCACGCCGCCGCGCGCGCGGGCCACGCCGCGATCCGCCGCGCGCCGCTGCCGAGCCTCGCGAGCGACGCCGTCGTCGAGCTCGCGCTGCGTGAGCGCGCCGATCT
This sequence comes from Byssovorax sp., assembly GCA_036500365.1. Classification (GTDB taxonomy): domain Bacteria; phylum Myxococcota_A; class Polyangia; order Polyangiales; family Polyangiaceae; genus DASYCF01. The sequence continues at coordinate 268 of DASYCF010000150.1, read as the reverse complement.
CGTCGTCGTCGGCCCCGAGGCGCCGCTCACCGAAGGCGTCGTCGACGCGCTGTCGGCGGCCGGCGTGCGCGCGTTCGGGCCGACGAAATCCGCGGCGCGCCTCGAAGGGTCGAAGGCGTTCCTCAAGCGGTTCGCGGCGCGCCACGGCATCGCGACCGCGCCCTTCACCGTCGTCACGTCGTTCGACGAGGCGGAGGCCGCGATCCGCGCGCGCCGGGGCAGGCCCGTCGTCGTGAAGGCCGACGGCCTCTGCGCGGGCAAGGGCGTC
>DASYCF010000149.1:0-5546 GCA_036500365.1 Byssovorax sp. | reverse complement strand
CGACGAACGGCGGCGTGCCGGCGGCGAGCGTGTAGAAGAGCGCGCCGAGCGACCACACGTCCGCGCGCGCGTCGAGCGGCTCACCGAGGATCTGCTCGGGCGCGACGAACGCGGCGGCCGCCGCGGCGCGCGCGGCGACGGTCCCGCGCGCGTGCTCGGGCGGCTCGCCGACCTCGATCGGCTCGGGCAAGCTCTCGGCGCGGGGCGTCGTCGCGTGCGAGAAGTCGACGACGCGCGCGGCGCCGCCCTCGCGGAGCTCGACGACCGAAGGCCGGAGCGCGCGGTGCACGAAGCCGCGCTCGTGCGCGTGACCGAGCGCGCGCGCGACGTCGAGCGTGATGGCGGCGGCCTGGTCTGCGGTGAGCTTGATCGCGTGGGTGAGGGCCGGCAGCGGCGCGCCGTTCACGTCCTCGAGCACGAGGTACGACGCCTCCTTCGACTCGACGAACTCGAAGAGGCGCACGACGCCGGGGTGGTCGAGCCGCGCGAGCACGGCCGCCTCGCGCGCGAGCTCCTCGGCGAAGGGCGACGACTCGTCGACCGTGGGCTTGAGCGCGCGCACGAGCACGGTGCGGCCGAGCCGCGGCTGCTCGGCGCGGTACGTCACGGTGAACGCGCGCGCGCCGAGCTCGCGGAGGACGGCGTACGGGCCGATGCGGCGCGGCGTCACGGCTCAGCGCTCGAGCAGCGACTTGCCCGTCATGACCGCGGGCTGCGGCAGGCCGAGGAGCTCGAGCACGGTGGGCGCGACGTCGCAGATGCGCCCGCCCGCGCGGAGCTTCGCCCCGTCGCCGCGCGCGTCGAACAAGAAGAGCGGCACCGGGTTCGTCGTGTGCGCGGTGTGCGGGTGGCCCTGGTCGTCCTGCATCTGCTCGCAGTTGCCGTGATCGCTCGTGACGATCAGCGCGCCTCCCGCGGCGCGCACCGCCTCGACGATCGCGCCGACCGCCGCGTCGACCGCCTCGACCGCGGCGATGGCGGGCGCGAGCGCGCCCGTGTGCCCGACCATGTCCGGGTTGGCGAAGTTCACGAGGATGAAGTCGTACGCGCCGCTCGCCACGGCCTCGGTGACCTCGCGCGTGACGGCGGCGGCGCTCATCTCGGGCTTGAGATCGTACGTCGCGACGTCGCGTGGCGACGGCACGAGCCTGCGATCCTCGCCGTCGAACGGCGCCTCGCGGCCGCCGCTGAAGAAGTAGGTCACGTGCGCGTACTTCTCGGTCTCGGCGCACCGGAGCTGCTTCATCCCCGCGCGCGCGATCACCTCCCCGAGGCTCTCCTTGACCTCTTCCTTCGGGAACGCGACGGGCAGCTTCAATGCCTTGTCGTATTCGGTCATGCAGTAAAAGCTGCCCTCGCCGAAGGCGTGCACGCTTCGACCGCGGTCCGAGAGCAGCGCGAGCGCGTCGTCCGGCAGGTTCCTCCGGGTGAGCATCGCGACGAGCTCGCGCATGCGGTCCGGTCGGAAGTTGAAGGCGAGTCCGACCTCCTCACCGTGCCAGTTCCAGGCGCGCTCCGTCGACGCGAAGTCGGCCATGAAATCGCCCTTCACGCCCTCGTAGTCGCCGATGCGGACGGGCAAGACGAACTCGTCGTTGACCTTCGCGTCGTAGCTCAGGACGAGCGCCTCGAACGCGCTGTCGCACTGGGGCGCCTTGCCGCGCACGATCGCGGTGAAGGCCTGGTGCACGCGCTCCCACCGCTTGTCGCGGTCCATCGCGTAGTAGCGGCCCGAGAGCGTGCCGATGACGCCTTTGCCCTCGAGCCAGCTCGAGAGCTGCTGCACGTAGTTGCCCGCCGACTTCGGCGGCGTGTCGCGGCCGTCGAGGAACGCGTGCACGACGACGGGCACCTCCGAGTACGCGGCGGTGTCGACGAGCTCGAACAGGTGCGCGAGCGACGAATGCACGCCGCCGTCCGACACGAGGCCGAAGAGGTGCAGGCGCGCGCCGCTCATGCGCGCGCGGTTCAGCGCCTCGCCGATGACGGCGTTCGAGCCGAGCGCGTGCTTGTGGACGTCGACGTCGATGCGCGTGATGTCCATCTGCGCGATGCGGCCGGCGCCGAAGTTGAGGTGGCCGACCTCGCTGTTGCCCATCTGCCCCGGCGGCAAGCCGACGTCGGGCCCGCTCGTGCCGATGGTCGTCTTCGCGTGCGCCGCGACGGCGTCGAGGTGCGGCGTCTTCGCGAGCTTGACCGCGTTCGCGGCGCTCGAGGCGCGCTCGCCGAAGCCGTCGAGGATGCACAGCACGACCGGCCGAGGCCGCGCCGCGCCGCCGGAGCTGCCGGGCGTGGGTTCCACCATGCGCGCGAACGTAGCGCGTTTCTCGCGGCGCTTCAGTGCGGGGCGAGCGCCGCGCCGCGGTAGGCCGTGTTCGCGGCCGCCGTGACGAGGAGGGTCGCCGTGGCGACGCCCACCGGCGAGACGTCGACGCGCTGGAGGGCGCCGGCCGAGGTGGTGGCGACGAGCACCGCGCCCGCGCCGTTGCCCGTCGACCAAGCGGCGACGCCGAAGCACGCGCCCGCGAACGGCGCGAACGTCGCGTCCTTCACCCACACGCCGCCGACGAACGTCCAGCGCGAGAGGCCGCTCGAGCCGTCGGCTGCGTAGAGGGTGTTCGCGTCGGTGAACGCGAAGCCGAGCGCGTTGCTCGTCGTCTCGCCGGGCAGCGACGCCGTCGTCGCGCCGGGCGTGGTCGGCAAGCCGCCGAACGACACGACGCCGACGAAGCCGCCCGACGCCGACGTGCCGAAGAGCTGGCCGAGGAACACGGCGCTCATGCGCATGTTGTTCGGCGTGTCGTCGATCTGCGTGCCGCCGAGCGCGGCGCCGAGCGGCACGTACCAGAGGCCGCCGCCCGTCGCGGTCGAGCTCGTGCCGCTGACCCAGAAGTTTTGCCCGTCGACCGACGCGGCGCCGCGGACGTTGCTGCCCGAGAACGCCGCCGCGGCGAGGCGGGTCGTCGTGTCGACGTTACCCGCCGCGTCGGTGCGGCCGACGACGCGCGTCGTCCCCGTGGTCGTCATCCCGGCGACGCCCGCATAGCCCGCGAGCTGCAAGAAGTGCCCGTCGCCCGAGCGCGACAGCCCGCCTTCGCTCGTCGCCGTGCCCGAGAGCAAGAGCGGCTGGTTCGATCCGGAGATCGTCGTAGGCAGCGTGATCGTCGACACGGGCGTCGATCCGACGATCGGATAATACGTCTCGACGAACGTCGCCGTCGCCGTCGACGCGAGCGCCGCGGAGCCCGTGCCGACGCGCACGATCGAGACGGTCTGCGAGCAGCTGCCCTGGCCGTCGCAGGTCACGCCGCCACCGTCGGTGCACGCGCTCCCCTGCGCGGCCGGCGTGGTGCCGGGCGTGCCGTTCGAGCAGCTGCCGGGCGCGCACGTCGCGCCGCTCGGCTTGTCGGAGTCGTCGACGGCATCGACGATGTTGCCCGCGCCGTCGCACTGGTTTTGACGGCAGTCGCCGGGCGTCTGCTGCGCCGTCGGCGTCCCGTCGGCGACGTCGTTCACGCCGCACTGGCCGCCGGTGCACGTGTGCTGCTGGCACTCGGTGTCGACGCCGCAGTCGGCCGCGATCACGCACTGCACGCAGCTCCCGTTGCCGTCGCACTCGGTGCCGCCGTTCTCGGTGCAGGCGGTGCCGCGCGCCGCGTCGACGTGGCTCGGCGTGCCTTGCACGCAGACGCCTGGCGCGCACGTCTCGGTCGTCGCCGGGGGATCGGCGTCGTCGACGACGGTCACGACGTTGCCCGCGCCGTCGCACTCGCTCTCGTGGCAGTCGCCGGGCGTCTGCTGCGACGTCGGCTTGCCGTTCGGCGCGAAGGAGAGGCCGCACTGGAAGGCGACGCACGTGCGCGTCTGGCAGTCGGTGTCGGCGCCGGGGCAGTCGGCCGCCGAGAAGCAGCCGCTCTGGCAGGTGCCCATCCCGTCGCAGTGGCCGCCGCCGTCGCACAGGGTGCCGCCGGGCAGGTCTTGGAAGGTCGGCGCGCCGCTCGTGCACTGGCCGATCGCGCAGCTCGTGCTCTTCGGCAAGTCGTTGTCGTCCTCGACCGACCTCGGGTTGCCCATGCCGTCGCAGACGAGGACCTGACAGTCGCCGAGCGTCTGGTTCGGCGCGATCGTCCCCTGCGTCGCGTTCGCCGTGCCGCACGCGCCCGACTCGCACGTCGCGACGACGCACCCGTTGCCCGTCGGCGGGCAGTCGGAGGGCGTCGCGCACATCGCCGACGTGCCCGTGCTCGACGTCGCGCCGCCGACGCCGCTCGCGCCGCCGCTGCCCGTCGTCGTTCCGCCGCCTGATCCCGTCACCGCCGCGCCGCCCGCTCCCGTCACGCCCGCGCCGCCGCTCCCCGTGGTCGAGCCGCCCGCGCCGCCGGTGCCCGTCGGACCCGCGCCGCCTGTGCCCGTCGGACCCGCGCCGCCGACGCTCGTCGTGGTCGTGGTGGTGGTCGTCGTCGTCGTGCTCGACGTCACGAGCGTCTGGCCGCCGGTGCCCGTCTCGGTGGTGCTCGTCTGCATGCGCGACGACGTCGACTCGCCGCCCGAGCCCGCCGGCGTGGTGGAGGTCGTGTCGCCCCCGCCGCACGCGGTGAGCGAGGCGACCGCGAGCGTGAAGCCGGAGACGAGAGAGAGACGCGAAGAAAGCATGGAGATCACCCCTGGGTGCGGCGCGCGCTGCCGGGCGCGCTGCACCGATAAGGTCGTCCGGCCACCGAGGTGCGTCAATCGGCGCGCGCGCGCGTTGCAAGGGAGGTCGAAGTGTCCTAAGAGCGCGCGCCTATGGCACTCGAACGCACGCTGAGCATCATCAAGCCGGACGCGGTGGAGAAGCGCCGCGCGGGGGCCATCGTGGCCCGCCTCGAGGAGGAGGGCTTCGTCGTCTGCGCGATGAAGCGCGTCCACCTCACGCGCGCGGAGGCCGAGGGCTTCTACGCCGAGCACAAGGGCCGCGGCTTCTTCGACGAGCTCGTCGCCTTCATGTCGCGGAGCCCGATCGTGATCATGGCGCTCGAGCGCGAGGACGCGGTCGCGAAGTACCGCGAGGTCATCGGCGCGACCGACCCGGCCAAGGCGGCGGACGGCACGATCCGCAAGCTCTACGGCGCGAACGTCGGTGAGAACGCGGTCCACGGCTCGGACAAGACGACGACCGCGGCGCGCGAGATCGGCTACTTCTTCGCGGGCTACGAGGTCTCTCCGACGCCTTGACCGACGAGCTCTCGCTCCTGCGCGGCGGCGTGCGCGATGGTGTCGCCGCGATCGAAAACCTCGCGAACGTGCTCGCGTCACGGCGCGTGGGCCCGAAGGTCATCGCGCGCGCGCTGCCGGAGGTGCGCGGCGGCTGCGTCGCGCTCGGCGGCTCGTTCGACCGGCTGCGCGCCGAGCTCCGCGTGCTGCTCGCCGACGATCCCGCCGGGGTCGACGCGGCCGACGAGATGCTCGGGCGCGCGGCGGCGCGCGTCGTCGAGCTCGCCGCCGAGCTCGAGCGGCTCGAGTCGCTCCCGCTCGACGCGCGCCAGCGGCTCGCGCTCGACTCGCTC